>JAUVJI010000173.1 GCA_030596605.1 Bacteroidales bacterium | reverse complement strand
ATGATAGTTATGCCCCTGCAGTAGAAGTGAATGGAGGAATCGTGAAATATAGTAGGATGACAACTCCTGAATTTCGAATCAACTGGGATGAGGTAAAGAAACTAATTACAAGCAATACAAGAATGATTGTGATCAATACTCCTCATAACCCAACCGGAACATTGCTGTACAAAGAAGATCTTCTTGAACTGCAAAAGTTAACTTCAGGAACTGATATCATTGTATTAAGTGACGAGGTTTACGAGCATCTTGTGTTTGACAACAATCAGCATGAAAGTGTTTGCCGTTATCCGGAACTTAAGGCCCGTAGTTTGCTTGTAGGCTCTTTTGGAAAAACATTTCATGCCACCGGATGGAAAGTGGGTTTTGTACTGGCTCCGGAATATTTGATGAAGGAATTCAGGAAAGTACACCAATTTGTTGTTTTTGCTGTAAATACCCCAATACAATATGCTATTGCAGAATATCTGAAAAATGAGGATCATTACCTCGGACTAAGCAGTTTTTTCGAGAAGAAAAGAAATTTCTTTGCGAAAGCAATCAGTCAATCCCGTTTTGAATTGTTGCCTTCAAAAGGAACTTATTTTCAGCTTGTAAACTATAGCAAAATATCAGATGAATCTGAACTTGATTTTGGCACGAAACTAATTAAGGAATATGGAATAGCAGGTGTTTCGGTTTCCTCTTTTTATAATAAGGGAGAGGACAATAAGATCATCCGGTTTTGTTTTGCAAAACAGGAATCAACCCTTGAAAAAGCTGCAGAAATACTTTGTAAGATTTAGGTCAATTAGAGATTTGTAATTCAGGAGATAAAAGGGGCGTAGTAATAGTATACGTCACTTAACAATTGAATTGACCTAATTGCAATCCACCTTTTTACTAAAATCAAAATCATCGGCATACATACCATAGATGTAATCCATGTCGTGGCAAAAAACATAGGATTCGTCTTTGCCTTCATCGTAATTAACATGAAAAACGTAAACTTTTATACTCCTGTTTTTTAGCTGGATAAGGAATGGTATATTGTTTTCAATATCTCTACGGCTCATCACAATTTCGGTAACACCAAGATCAACCAACGATTTTATTTTGTCACCTTTTAATTGTTTCACCACACCCAGGTTCGGTATGGCAGATTTGATATTAAGTTCGGCGGCTTCTTTTAACGCCTCAAGTGTAAAAATCTCCATCATGAGCCTATCGGGATAGATAAACTCATTGGAGAAATTCATGGGTTCATTAATTTTATCAGTCACAAGAATGGCATCGGTATGGCTTTGGAACCAATTATTAATATCATCCAGATCAAGGGGTGTGTATTTATGCAGCAATTGATATTCTTTAAATTCCGATTTATTGGGTGGAAGTTCTCCTTTGAACCCTGTCATTTGTTGCCACATTTTCCAATCATGAGCGGCAACATAATGATTGTCTGATGTTTTGAGAATATCCAACTCGAATAACCTGAATCCTTTTTGATAACCGGCATTTAAGGCTTCTAAAGAGTTGGTATACATATGTCCGTCAATTCGGCCACCGGCGTGTGCAATATACCGGTCTATATCATACCTGGAAGTAGCTTCGATATTTGTGAGCTTGTGATCAATTAAATATTTTGCCGATTGGATCATGGAAAACCCGTAAGCAATCATTTCTTCCGCTTTTAATATATTGACAGAATACAGATCTTCGACAGAACCAGATTCACTATCAAACATTGAAATATTATTTGGGCTGCGGTAGATTAGAAAATATTCATCATCAATAATACCAAGCTTCGTATCTGCACTGAAATAGGCATATTCCCTTTTTTGTTTAAGAAGGTCTACACCCAGACCATTATTCACATAGCTAATGTCGAACAGGCCAAATAAAGTAGGATAAATATCCTGTTGCAAACCGGGATCGTTATATACAAGATGATCAAAGTAGTTAGGTGCATAAAACACAAGGGGAACCCGGTGGTAATTCAGGTTCAGGTCGTAAACAGTCGAGAAATTTTGACCATGATCCCCAACAATAACAAAAATAGTCTCATCAAACCATTCCTTGTTTTTTGCCTGTTCGATAAACTCACCAAACAACAGATCAGAAAACTCATACATGTTAAACGGATGTTCTTCATTTATTAATTTGCTCTGAGATTCTTCAGGAACTGCATAACCTTCATGCGCCGAAATGGTTAAAACACTTGTAAAAAAAATATTGTCCGACTCATACATTTTGTCACAATCGCTCAGAACAGTATTAAACATAGTTTTGTCGGTTACACCCCAACTGTTATAAATTGAATCAACGGGATAGTCTTTTTCTCCAATAACCCTGTCGAAACCATTCAGTGAGAGAAAATCATTCATATTGTCAAACTTTTTCGAACCTGTCACATAAAAAGAATTGAAATATCCTTTTTCCTTTAAGATCCATGGCATCCCATAAAAAATCATACTTGCGGTTGCCAGTTCATTCATAGGTCTGTTATTCATTACGGCAGGTAAACCATAAAATGTTGAAGTAATAGCATTGTGGGTATGCACGCCGGCCGAATAAAAATTGTCAAAAACAATACCCTCGTTGGCCAGTTTATCCAGGTAAGGAGTTGTTGGCCGCTCAGGATTATACCTGCTGACCATAGCATTGCTCATGCTCTCAAGAAAAACTAAAATAATATTTGGTCTCAAACTATCGCTTCCGCTTACTATTATTTCGAAAGGGTTGGTAGAAGGGCTTCCCTTACGATTTAAATAGCCTAGTGCTGTCTGGATGTATTCATCGCTACTTTCAAAATGTTTAATGTCCACATCTGAATAAGTATGTGCAAAATTATAAACGGGGTTTAAACTCAGCTGGTTTAGAAACAGGTTTTCAGAATGAAATGCATCTTCAAATTTCAGAGGGGTTTTGCTAAAGTTAAATGAACTTCTCAAACCAAAGAAGATCAGAATAAGCATTCCTAAAAAAATGATTAAGCTGTATTTAAAATTGTTTATTCTTTTTTGATTGACAAAAAGAACCCTTTTTAGGATTCTATATTGAATGAATATGTAAACTAACGAAACAACAATAAAAATTATAGTGTATTTCAGATAGTTTGTATCACTGGCCATAATTTTCAACATTACTCCCAGTTCACCTGTCCAATCAAAAATAGTTTTGGTAATTCGGGCATTGTAATATTTGAAAAATCCAAGATCAGAAGATAAAACAGCTATATTGATTGTTGCAAGGATAATGAGTATCCATTGACTTACAATCAGATAAGGTCTGCTGTTCTTGTTGATTAGAAATGGGATAGAACTTATTATAAAAGGAATCATTAATATGATCAGGGATATGTACAGATCGAACCGCAGTCCAATATTGAAAAGGCTATAAGTAATGTCAGAACTGGTAGCATTATCAGCTAAATCGAAGTTCAATAAAAACAATAGAACACGGAAGATGTAATTCACAAACACCAGTAAGAGCAAAGACAATACAAAGAATTGAATATTTTTTGGAAAATAAGATGAAAGTCTTCCTGGCATTTTTATGGAATAATTCTGAAAAATCGGCACAAATTTAGAAAATAACACAAACATCATTAAAGCTTAACTTTTCTCGTTACCAAATGATTACCATAATTCAATACTTTTACTTTATTTATGATTCTACCATCACAGATTTACGAAACCTTTGATTTTTTGAAAAATGAAAACCATGGAAGACTTAAGAATACTTTGTTTACAAACTGATATTGTATGGGATGATCCGGAGAAAAACAGGGAATTACTTGAAATAAATATACTGAACCATATAGATGATCACCATTTGGTTTTATTGCCTGAGACATTTACCACGGGCTTTCCCAAATTTCCAGACTTTACAAGCGAAAAAAAAGATGGTAAAACACTTCAGTGGATGGCAGAAGTTGCCGGTAAAACCGGAGCAGTTATCTCCGGTAGCCTTATTCTTGAAGAAAATGGAATACATACGAATACCTTAGTTTGGATGAATCCGGATGGGAATTTCGAGCAATACGCCAAACGGCATGTTTTTTCAATGGCCAATGAAAATGAGGTGATTGAAAAAGGTAAACAACAATTAATTGTTGAGTTGAATGGCTGGAAAATAAAACCGATGATCTGCTATGATTTGAGGTTTCCGGTATGGAGTAAGAACGGGTTGGCGGAAGATAAAACTTACGACTATGATCTATCCATTTATATTGCCAATTGGCCTGCCATCAGATCTTATCCCTGGGCCCAGCTTCTCATTGCCAGGGCCATCGAAAATCTTTCTTACGTTGTGGGTGTGAACAGGGTAGGACGCGATCCACATGGAATTTATTATAGTGGCAATTCCATGATCATTGATCCAAAAGGTAAAGTTATTTCCGAGGGCGAGGAAGAAAAAGAGCGAATTTTATCAGAGTCATTATCTTACTCAGATCTCATGTCTTTCCGTGAAAAATTTAATGTGGGAATGGATTGGGATGAGTTTGCGATTATCAGTCCGTGAATTGCCTTTTTGATATCTTTGAACAAACGACACCTCTCTTTAATTTTTTAAAAAAATAGCGTGAAACATATAACCATTACTTTAACATTATTTCTACTATTCATTATGAACACTTTTGGACAGATTTCAAAAAAGACAATAACACTCAAATCGACTGACGATTTGACTATTACTGCCGACCTGTATCAAACTTCTGATAAGAAAGCCCCATATATTATCTTGTACCATCAGGCGAGGTACAGCCGGGGCGAATACCTCGAAATTGCGCCCAAACTCAATGCGATGGGTTTTAACTGCATCGCCATCGACCAGCGCTCAGGAGATGCCATAAACGGAGTAGTAAACGAAACCCACCGGGAAGCAGAAAAAAAAGGATTAGCGACAGAATATACCGATGCCTGGCCCGACCTGGTTGCTGCTTTGTTATACGTTAAAAACGATTTGAAAGCGCAAAAAATCATTGTTTGGGGAAGTTCTTATTCTTCGGCACTGGTTTTTGTCCTGGCTTCTAAATATCCCGGTGATGTTAATGGTATACTTTCCTTTTCCCCCGGTGATTATTTTAAAATAGACGGGAAAATAATGTCTGTTTATGCAGAAAATGTAAACTGCCCTGTTTTCATCACCTCTTCCAAATCAGAAGAAGAATCCTGGCGCCCGATATACAATAACCTCAGTATAAAAGATAAAGCTTATTACCTGCCGGAAGGTGAAGGCTTCCACGGCTCAAAAGCTTTGTGGGTCGAAAATGAAGGGCACGAAGGTTATTGGAAAGCGGTGGAGGGGTTTTTGGGTCAGTTTAGATAGTATTAAACCTTGGTATAACTTTGATATGAGTATGTTTGACAACTTGGCCCCCCCGCATTTCCAACATTGATTCCGATTTCAAACCCATCAGACTTAAGTGTTCTTTTGAACAACTCTTGAACTCTATTAGTAACCAACCAACAAGCAGTTTGTTCATGTCGTGATAATTCAAAATAATTTTCTGTTTTTCTTTTGGGAATAACTAGAGCATAATCAGAAGAAGCCGGGTGTTGATTCATGACAGCAAACGCAGTCGCAGATTCAGTTAGTAAAACCTTTTTATCACTTCCTTCCAAAAATGGACTCACCGTGATATTATCTTTATTCAAATAGGTATAATGCTGATATTGATAAATCTCACAGTTTTCCGTTCGGAATATACTCTTGTAAGGTAATATAACATTGCATTGATAGGTTTTTACTTTATGTTTAGGGTTGTATAAAAACCCATTTCTTTTTATATCACGTCTGACAGAAAAAAAGGCTTTCCCACCATGCTTTAGTAATTCTGAAATAGCCATTAAAACATGTGATTGTTCTTCTGGTAATAAAATGTTTAACACATAATTGCAAAGTTATTGTATCAAACTTTACTTCAGGATAATTGGGTTTGTAGTGCGGATCAAAGCCAGTAACAGAAAAGCCCTTCTTCTGAAGAAATGAAATATCCGTTCCGTGACCACAACCAAAATCAAGTACAGAACCGTTTATTAATTTACGTTCTAATAGTACTTTAGCGGGTAAAGATGGTTTAACTCTTTCTTTAACTGTAAGATGAGAATTTGGATTATTATTTGACTTAT
The DNA here is from genome assembly GCA_030596605.1 of Bacteroidales bacterium. Classification (GTDB taxonomy): domain Bacteria; phylum Bacteroidota; class Bacteroidia; order Bacteroidales; family JAADJA01; genus JAADJA01. The sequence continues at coordinate 2,920 of JAUVJI010000173.1, read as the reverse complement.
AAATCACTTTTGATAAATCCAGTTAGGTTGAAAGCCCATATTTTTAGCTATTTGTAATTGGGGCCTTACACTATCTAACATTTGTTCTGTAAATTCTACTTTTTTCATGGCATTTATTTCATTTAGTGTTAGCTGGAAAAGTACTGAATAATCTTCAAGCAGTTTGCTACGTTCGGATACTTTTGAAAATACTGTATGAAACGCATCGTATTGTTGTAGAATGTAATTATTGAGGTATTTTTCAGATGGAAGGTTATTACTTTTCGAACTGTTTACTGATTTAAGTGTTGGCACTAAATTCCATAACTGGTCATGCCCTGTGAAACTCCAAGGCAAATAGTGATCAATACTGTAGTTGTTAATCATTATTGGTTGAGCAGAATAAATACACTTTATTTGACCTTTGGCAGTAATATACTTATTCCAAAATTTTCTTGCGCTTGATAATTGCCGATGTTCTGGAGGAAATAATTTTGTAGTAATATTAGAAACATTTGGATTACACTTCTGTAAATAGTTTATTAAATGCCAATAAATAAATCCATTTAGTATACTCAAATGTAGCTGCATGTAATCCTTCCATAGAGGACTAATTTCAATCATATTTTCATTTGTAAAACGATACAAACTCGGGTTTTTAGTGTTTACAAAATCTCTATCAGATCGTTCAATAATTGCACGATTTACATAATGGTCTAGCATACCCCGCAGTTCATCTGTAAACCATGGCCGTAAAAAACGCTGAGGTACCCATCTAGTTAATCTATGAATGAGTTGGCTTATTTCAGACGTTTCTTTATTTTTAATGAGCTGTATTTTCAATTCTTGTTTACTTATGTCCTTTGGGCAACCAAGTTTTAATTGAATCTCTTTAATAGTTTTTTCAAATTGGTCTTGTCTGCCAAAAGATAACTTGAAATAATTAATTGGGTACCACACTTCTCCAATCATATCGATTATTAAATCATCAATAGCAATTTTCATCATACCAGATTTCACATTATCCATAATGACTAAAAACCAAAAAAATTTGTAAGAATTAGTAGTATTACTAAATACAGCTGCTAAATGATTAATTGGTAAGAATTTAGATTTCGGCAGATTCATGATTAATATTCTTTTACCTATCTAAAGAATTAGATTGAAAATTAGAAAAACATTTTTAAAAATATTTTACGAATGGTTTTGATATGTTCAAGTGCAAACTGAAAAATCTACCCCTAATACTTCTTGCAATATACCTAAATAAAACAGGCCGAACATCCCACACCCTCATTCTCATCAAGTATATCAAGTAAATACTCTGATTGTGCAGATTTTTCTTTTCCAACTCTTTTTATGTGGTCAAGTTTTATTTGCTCAATGCGTGAGGGCTTGGTTAATTCGGCCAATGATTCGTTTTGGTTCCAGGTGAATCCTTCCTTTTTGTTTTCGTATTTCATCGCTTCTTTAAAACGATCGGGATGTTGTTCGTGTAACCATATCCATTCAATCTTTTGCTGGAAAAAACAAAAATAACAGCCCGAACGGCTTCGGGCATATTCACCTGTTAATCCATTTACCTTGAATTCTTTCTTTTGGTAGTAATCGGGCACGCCAACACCGCTTTCCTCCAAAATCCTGAAAATATCATCTCGTACTAATACATCATCATTTTCAAGCAATGCAAAATCTATCTCGTTTGCCAGCGGATAATTCGTTTCTTTAAGATAATTGAACACGGCTTTGTTGAATGCAATCACATCAATATTCAATAGCCGGTCAAGTTTTTCTTTTTGGTTTCTTTTTGCAGCCTCTTTATTTAATGAATCAAAATGAATGGGTTCGAGTATAATATTTATTACCCGGTCAAGTAAATTCCCATTGAGTTGGCTGCTGTAAAAATCAGCAATGGCCCTTCTGTTTTTAATATCCAGAACCTTATTTATTACATCCACGCTCCAGATATTTTTTCTAAAAGGAAATATGGATTGAATATTGTCCTGTTTTGAAATGTAGCCTTCCCTGTCTTCGTCCCCTCTTATTCCAACATAAGAAACAGAAAGGTCATCACCTACAAACTCTTCAAAAGGCAATAATTTCATCATGGCAGTGCACCACCTGGCTTGCGAAGAAGGTAAATAACCACGAAATGATTCGTAGTAAAAGTCAAAAGGATTTTTGCCGGATTGCTTTGGTTCCTTTGCGGTCAATTCAATAATTTCTTTACCAAAGTAAATTTCCAGGTTTTTAACAAGTTGGTAGGTTTCATCAAGTTCTTTTCCCGTATCGCAAAAATAATAGGTAACAGGCAAATCAGGATATTTATCATGCAAATAGATTGCAAGTGCAGCGCTGTCCTTACCTCCAGATATCCCTACAAGATGTTTTAAATTACTCATTATTTAGCTCCTCTTTGGTTAGTTTCGCTAATACTGCAATGCTCAAGTTTTCATTTGTTTTGAGCTTGGCTTTAACTTCATTTGCCAATAAATAGAACCCTTAAATCACATCTTTCTTCGCTTTTACAAAGTCAAACCCTTTTAAAGCCAAAAAGGTCTGCATGGGAACGAATCGTGGCCGGAAAAGTTGAGTTTAGTCATTAACATTGAACTTATAATTATGGAAGATAATTATTTGCTAAAATAATTTAATATACTATATGTGATAATTTTCATTAAGTCAATCTTCGGTTTTTGATCTTTTTGAAATTAATGAGAACTCTGGTTAATATAAGAAGATGATACGTTACTGAATCCCCATATTAATCCTCGAAATGGTTCAATACATTTTTTTTAGTTGCATCATTCAACTTCCAAAAGGTAAAGTTATTTCCGAAGGCGAGGAAGAAAAAGAGCGAATTTTATCAGAGTCATTGTCCTATTCAGATCTCATTTCTTTTCGTGAAAAATTTAATGTGGGTTTAGATTGGGATGAATTT
>JAUVJI010000211.1 GCA_030596605.1 Bacteroidales bacterium | reverse complement strand
GGATTTATCTTCCTGCCTTAAAAAAGACTAAACGGATTTCAAGCGACAGTAAGAGCGATTATTTCATGGGTTCGGATTTTACTTACGATGATCTGGGCGACCGAAAGCTTGATGACGACACACACAAACTTATTGGTACAGAAACAATTGATGGCATTGATTATTATCTTGTTGAAAGCACCCCAAAGGATGAAGAATATATGTATTCCAAAACAAAAACATGGATTCATAAAGACAACTTCATAGGTTTGAAAAAAGAATTTTATGACGAAGATGAAGAATTGCTGAAAATATTAAAGATTAAGAAGTTTGAAGAAATCTCAGGCTTTTTGGTAATCACAAGTTCTGAAATGGAAAATGTGCAAAAGAACCATCGTACTACAATGATACTCAGTAACGTTGAAATCAACACAAGTATCCCAGCTTCAAAATTCTCCGAAAGGATGATGATGAGAGGGATGTAAGGAAGTTTGGATTTACGATTCACGAAAACGATTTACAAAAACCTTCCAGGTCGAAGCAGGCCTGTGTGGAAGATACCTGGAAGGTTGACAATAAAATTAATAACTATGAAAACTAAAGGATTAATAATTGCCATTATTTTACTGACAACCAGTCAGCTAACAATAGCTCAAAATGTTGACATCACAGGCTTTGCCCGTAATTATACTGGTATGTTATACAACACCGGAGAGTTCAATATGCTTCAAAATACGCTTAATGTAAATTTTGAAAAAATGGGTGACAGGGTAGCTTTTAAAGCCAACCCCATGCTTTACCTTTATGGGATTGACAGCCTCGATTTTCGGTTGCGCGAAATTTATCTTGACCTGTACTTCGACAATTTCGATATCCGTATCGGAAAGCAACAAATTGTGTGGGGAAAGGCCGATGGTGTTTTTATTACCGATATTGTTTCACCTTTGGATTTACAGGAATTTCTATTACCCGATTTTGATGAAATCAGAGTAGGTGTATATGCTGCAAAAGTTAATTATTATTTTGGCAATAGTACTTTCGAAGCCATCTGGAAACCGGTTTATGCCGGAAATGAGTTTCCTGGTCCTGGTTCAATTTGGTATAAACCACCTGATTTCCTTGCTACACCAACTTTCGATTATTCAAAGGAAAAGATAGACCCAAGTTTAGAAAACAGTGAAGTTTATTTAAAGTATTCATTATCCTCCTCTGCTATCGACTTTGATTTGATGGGGGCATATACCTGGGATCAAACCCCAAGCATGTATGTAGAAAAACAATTTGAATTTGATACTGTAACAAATAGTCCTGTGCTTACCGGACTGCTTATAACTCCTGAACATCACCGCCTTACAGTTGCCGGAGGCTCATTTACTTCAACTATCAAGAGTTTTGTGGTACGTGGTGAAGCTGCTTATTATAATGGAAAATACTTCCAGACTGCCGACTCCACAGCGGATGGCGCACTTACTCAAAAGGATTATTTACACTATGTTGTTGGTGTTGATTATGGTGTTGGACACCTGAAATTGAGTGCCCAGTTCATCCAGAAATATATTATGGATTATAACGATTTTATAGATGAAGAAGAGTTTGGTAATACCATGACTTTCCTTGCCCGATATGATGCCATGCGCGAGACACTACACCTTGAACTGTTTTCATATGTAGGGCTTAATTATGTCGATGCTTTGATTAGACCCAAAGTTACCTACGATTTCAGCGACAGTTTCTCAATATTACTCGGATCAAATATTTTCGTTGGCGATAAAAGGGGTATGTTTGGCCGTTATGAAGAGAATTCAATGATTTATACAAAAATTAAATATAATTTTTAACCATGCTAAAATTAAGATTAATAACATATTTGATCGTTTTCTTTACCACATACTCATTTGCTCAACAACCTGATGTAATAATAGGTAAATATAATTTGCCTAATAAATTGGATATTGAGATATTCAAAAATAGTGGTAAGTATTTTGGAAAAATTATTGCATTAAACGGCTTTGAAGATGGCCAAATAAAAGACTTAAATAATCCTGACAAATCAAAACGTAATGAACTTCTTATTGGTAAAGTAATCATTAAAAATTTAGAGTTTGATAAAGATGAAAAAGAATGGGTAAATGGAAATATGTATGGACCGGAAAAAGGTATGATATTTAATTTAAAGATTACCGAAATCAGGCAAGACGAAATAGAGGTTGTCGGTTCAAAATTTTTCTTTTGGAAAACACTTGTTTGGGAAAAGTTATAAAAGACACAAAGTCAATTCAATAATATATGCAAAAAATTATGTCAGTTGAAGAGTTATTTAATATTGAAATTTCTAAAAGTGAGCGCTTGCGTGCATTAATTCTGATTGGACTATTAGGACTTGAAGCTATTCTTCTGTTGGTCATTTATTTTTTTTATAGTGAAGAATATCTTCTGATGTTTAAAACGCATATAGCTATTTATGCCATTCTAATATTTACAGTCATTATAATTGTATATGAATTTTTTGTTCATTATATAATTGGCAAATGGAGCAAATCCGTTTTCTTAAATCCACGGCTTTTCAGTTACTTTAACAGTTTTTCAGAAGTCACATTACTAAGCCTTCTTTTAATATTCATAGTCAAATACTCAAACCAGGTTATTATTCTTCAGTCACCCGCAACATTAACCTATTTTATTTTTATTGTTCTCTCCACATTCAGACTTAATTTTAAATTATCAATATTTACAGGAACCCTTGCTGCTTTTGAATTCATTATTATATCTATTTACTTTTCAACTTATTATTCAAATACACCTGTTGATAATGCTCATCCCGACCTGTCGGGGATGCAATATCTGGGGCAGGGATTAATAATGATAATTGCCGGAATAGCAGCCGGTTTTGTTGCTGATCTTATTAAAACGAAGATGATAATATCGTGGAATAATATTAAAGAAAAAAACGAGGTAATTGACTTATTCGGACAACAGATATCACCACAAATTGCAGATAATATTCTAAAAAATCACAATGAGCTTTCCGGAGCCAGAAAAAAAGTTTGTATAATGTTTCTTGATATACGGCAGTTCACACCATATGTTGAACAGCACCAACCTGAAGAGGTCGTTGCATATCTGAATACTTTATTTGGTTTTATGATCCATATAGTGCAATCCCATCACGGAGTAATCAATCAATTTCTTGGAGACGGTTTTATGGCTACCTTTGGTGCTCCGGTTTCAATTGGTAATAGCAGTCAACATGCCGTAGAAGCATCCCAGGAGATAATTAATAAGTTAAGCATTGAATTTAAAAAAGGGAATATTCCAAAAACACGCATAGGTATAGGCCTTCATTACGATGAGGCTGTAACAGGAAATATTGGTTCATCTATACGCAAACAATACTCAATTACAGGCAAAGTGGTTATTATGGCTTCGCGAATTGAGCAATTGAATAAAAAATATAATACCTGCTTGCTTATTTCTGAAGAGATATTTAATCAACTAAATGATCTTACACAAAACACATTTACCTGGCTTGAATCCTCAAAAATAAAAGGTAGTGAAAAACTAGTCTCACTTTACAAATTTGAAGAGAAAAGAATTTAAGAACCTTCTATTTCATATAAAACCAAGCCAATGTCTTAAACGAACTCATTAAAACCTTAATTTTATCTTTTTAAAGGAATTAAGATCTAATTGTAGTTATAATGGAACACCCGCGTATAAAACTAAAACCTAAAACAAGGTCTATTCTTCTTGAATGGCTGTTTATCATTGTTAGTGTTGTTATTCTTATGTATGGATATTATATCATATCATGGTGGGGTTTGGCACCCTATTTACAGGCTGGTATTTTTAATGAGTATCTGGAGAGTGGGTATATTCATCTGGAAATCCTGGTTCAGGGAACCTTATTCGGTTTACTATTCGGTCTGATTAATTTTGTGGCCGACAATACAAAACTTAGACGAAAATCGTTTGGTGCCATCATCCTGGTTAAAACTGTTCTGTATTCCATTGCCTTGTTGCTTTCACAAGCATTCGTATTTGCTATCTATCATATTTTCAGCATTGTTCCGGTAGAAATGATAATGGACGTACAACAGCAAATTTCAATGTCTATTATGATATCTGTAAGTTTATACTTCCTGTTTTTAGTGCTACTGATCAATTTTATGCTCCAGATCAACCGTAAGTTTGGTAATGGTGTACTATTTTCTATGATCACCGGAAAATATCATAAACCCCGAAAAGAACGAAGAATATTTATGTTCCTTGATATGAAAGACTCCACAGGTAATGCTGAGAGATTGGGCCATTATGATTATAGCCGGCTCATCCAAAGTTGCATTCACGATTTAACTGATCTTATCATTCGGTACAAAGCTCAAGTATATCAATATGTGGGCGATGAAGTGGTGTTAACCTGGAAAACAGAAAAGGGTGTAAAAGATTTAAATTGCATCAACTTATATTATGCCTTTGAGCAACGCCTGAAGGACAGACGAAATTATTATGAAAAGCGCTATAATACCCTTCCTATATTTAAAGCCGGCCTGGACGAAGGAACAATTACAGTTACAGAGGTAGGTGATATAAAACGCGAAATTGCATACCATGGTGAAGTGCTGCATACCGCTGCACGACTGGAAAAAATGTGTAACAATCTTGAGAAAAATGTACTGGTCACCCAAAACTTAATTTATAATCTTCCAACTGAAGAGGGGTTTGATAAGGAATTTATGGGTGATTTCCAGTTACGTGGTAAAGAGCACAGCGAAAAAGTATTTGGAATAAACAGGATTGCTTAACATTTTAGATATTAAATTTGTTTAAAAAAATGACTGGCAAATTTACCAGATTAATTACAGATTTAAGGCTGATCCTTAAAATCATTCTTTCCTGGATGATATTGGGCATTCTATTTACTCTTTATGATTATGCAACAACCTCCGCAAGTGTTTTTTATATCCGGACTGAAAATTATTATTTCTTTTCCCATTTGGCCTCCAATGTAGGAGGTGCTTTCCTTGGGGGTGTTTTTGGCGCTTCACTAATAGTATTATACTCCAATCGGATACTCCGAAAAAAATCATTTCTAACCTATATTTTCCTTAATAGCCTGTATGTATTGATCACTATTTTTCTAATCAATGTTATTATTAGCCAGGTGGTATGGAGTCTTAGATTAAACAAAGGAATCTTCAACCAGGATACAATAAATAATTCGCTGCGATTTGTGTTTAGTTTTCTAGTATTGAAAAGTATGGCGATTTGGTTTATTGTCACAATGGGAACTACTTTCATTTTAAGGGTGAGTGAAAAATACGGCCCTGGTGTTTTACAGGATATTCTATTGGGGAAATATCACAAACCTGTTAAAGAAGAACGAATATTTATGTTCCTTGATATCAAATCCTCAACCACCCTTGCTGAAAATTTGGGACATAATAAATATTTTAATTTATTGAAGGATTTTTTTGCCGACATTACCGATGCCATTATTTACAGCAAAGGTGATATCTATCAGTATGTTGGCGATGAGGTGGTGGTTTC
>JAUVJI010000193.1 GCA_030596605.1 Bacteroidales bacterium | reverse complement strand
TGTCAATGCCTGAAATACGTTGACCAAAAAAAGCGTATTATTATGGTAGAAAATAGCATTTTTACAAAGGATCTCAGATCGAGACGAAACCGTTATTTTAGTAATGATATTAAAAAGAAGATTGTTAGGGATTTAGAAAAGAATCTTCACACAATTACAGATGTTTGTAAGACTTACCATGTAAGTCGGACGTCAGTTTATAGATGGATATATAAATACTCAGCTATGGCAAAGAAGCAGCACAAACAGGTCGTAGAGATAAAGAGTGACACGCGGAAAATCAAGGCCTTAGAGGATCGTATTAAAGAGTTAGAACGTGTGGTTGGTCAAAAGCAGTTAATGATTGAGTTTAAGGAAAAGATGATTGAGTTGGCCGAACAACGGTATAATATTGATATTAAAAAAAAGTTAGGTTCGAAACCCTCGTCTGGTTCAACTTCAACAAAAAAGATCACAGGTACAAAATGAATGAGATTTATCATTGCCTGGATATAAGCAAACAAAGCTTTCATCAGATGCTCAGTAGACGAATGTATAAGCAGGAAGAAGAAGAACAAATAGTTTATCTGGTTCGGCAGATCAGGGAAGACCATCCCAGGATGTCAGCCAGGGATATTTATAGTAAGGTTCAACCTTCTACAGTAGGCAGGGATCAGTTCGAGCATATTTGTTATAATAATGGTTTAAGGGTTAAACAAAAAAAGAACTTTCGGAAAACGACAAATAGCCTTGGTGTTACCCGCTTTGCTAATTATCTGAAAGAAATCGAAGTTACGGATGTAAACCAAGCTTTTGTAAGTGACATAACCTATTATGAGATTAAAGATAAGTTTTACTATTTGACATTTATAATGGATCTGTATAACAGGGAAATTGTAGGTTATAGTGCAAGCGATAATATGCGAACTGAGAATACCACCTTACCAGCATTAAATATGTTAATAAAGCTAAGAGGTAGTGAAAACCTAAAGGGTTCGATTTTTCATTCGGATGGTGGAGGGCAATACTACAGTAATGATTTTAAGTCCATTACTGGCAACTTAAGGATGATAAACAGCATGGCTGAAGAAGTCTATGAAAACGCTCATGCAGAACGCTTAAACGGAATAATAAAGAATAATTATCTTTATCCCTATGGACCAACAGACTTAAAATCACTTAAAAAATCAATAAAAAAAGCAGTTTGGATGTATAATAATGATAAACCACATAGTGCTTTAAATGGATACACACCAGTAAACTATATAAAAAGATTAGTAAAAAAGGTCAACGCTATTTAGGCATGGACAAACAAGAACTCAAAACTCAAAACTCTGAATCCAAAACTAATATTGATGAAAACCTATTTCAAACTTGCATGGCGGAATTTATGGCGAAGTAAAAGGCGTACCCTTATTACTGTGGCATCCATATTTTTCGGGGTGTTTTTCGTAGTAATGATGTCATCACTACAGCGAGGTTCATTTGAAAACATGGTGGAGAATATGGTACGGTTTTATTCTGGATATATTCAAATCCAGCAGGATGGATTCCAGGAAAATAAAAGTTTGAATCAAAGCATGGTTTATGATGATAATTTGGATAATCTTTTAAAAAATACAACCGGAGTCACCAACTTTACCCATCGCATCGAATCGTTTGCACTGGCATCAACTGGCGAAAAAAGTTATGGAGCAATGGTATTCGGCATCCTTCCTGATTCTGAAAACGAAATTTCCGGGATTTCAAAACGGGTTATTGAGGGACAATATTTAGCCCCCGGATCAAAAGGAATAATGATTGGTAAAGGACTGGCGGCGAATTTGGATATCGGGTTAAATGATACTCTGATACTTTTGGGGCAGGGTTATCACGGGGTTACTGCTGCAGGAAAATATCAGGTTACCGCATTGCTTGATTTTCCGATACAAGACATGAATAATAAATTTGTATACCTGGATATTGAAACTTGCAGGTATTTATACGACTTACCGGAAAGGGCAACATCCGTGGTTATCATGGTTGATAATCCGTATACCGTTGATGCAGTGATTGCCAGCCTAAAGCCAAAAGTAGCGAATGATTTAAGGGTTTTATCGTGGAAAGAAATCCAGGAAGAACTGGATAATTTAATTTCCGGGAAACTTGCCAGTGGGAAAATAATCAAAGGCATCCTGTTTATGGTCATTGGCTTTGGTATCTGGGGAACCATTATTATGCTTATGGCTGAACGAAAAAGGGAACTTGGGATTATGATTGCCGTAGGTGTTCGGAAAATCCGATTGATTTGGATAGTTGCCATCGAATCATTTTTTATTGGGTTGCTGGGAGTTATATCAGGATCAGTGATTAGTTTTCCGCTAGTATATTATTTATTCAACAACCCTATTTACGTTTCAGGTCAAGTAGCTGAAACTTATAAGCAAATGGGATTTGAGCCCGTAATAAAATTCGGGCTATATCCTGATATTTTTATCAATCCGGCATTAACTGTATTTATCCTCTTTGGTTTAATTACGATTTACCCAATATGGTTTATTTATAAGCTAAAAACTGTGGAGGCATTGAGGGCATAGAAATACAATGATTAAATGGTAAAATGATTAAATAAAAAATGGAAACAATCAAAACACAAGCAAGCATTCATGCATTGAACAATTATAACAGTCTAATTACTAAATACTAATAATCTAAATACTACAAAATATGATCTTTTCAGTAGCATGGCGGAATTTATGGAGGAACTCCCGACGAACTATGATAACCCTGGCTTCAGTATTTTTTGGTGTAATATTATCCACTCTGATGACTTCTCTCCAAAATGGATCATACGATGCCATGATTGATAATGTGGTCAAGTTTTATTCGGGATATGCCCAAGTATTTACAGAAGAATATGATGAAAACAAAACCATTAACAATACTTACGAGCTTCATGATACACTGATAAAAAAGATCACAAATATCCCGAAGGTCACAAGCATTTCACCCCGGCTTGAATATTTCGCCCTGGCATCCTCCGAAGAAATGACAAAAGGCGCTGTAATAATTGGCATAAACCCGGAAATGGAAAACAATGTTACCAATGTTCAAAAATGGGTTGAATCGGGTGAATATTTAACCGAAGGCGATGATGGAGTTCTTATGGCAAAAAACCTGGCAGAGTATCTTCATATGAAAGTTGGCGATACATTAATTTTATATGGACAGGGTTATCATGGTGTTACAGCAGCGGGACTTTATCCTGTTAAAGGCATCTTGAATTTCCCAATGCCTGCGCTGAATAACCAATTGGTGTATCTTGATATTAATGCCTGTCAAGATTTATTTGGCGCACCAGGCAGGGTTACTTCACTAATTGTTATGGTGGAAGATCATTATGATCTGCCTTCTGTTATGTATGGTTTGAAAAATAAGATCAATTCACCTTTAATGGTTAAATCGTGGGATGAAATGCAGCCGGAACTTGTGCAAATGATTGAAGCCGACCGTGCAGGAGGTGTTTTTATGAAAGTGATTTTATATATGGTCATCGGATTTGGGATTTTCGGAACTATTATTATGATGATGGCTGAACGGACAAGGGAGTTGGGAGTTACTATTGCCGTAGGAATGCAAAAACGAACCATGTCATGGATACTTTTTATCGAAACTATTCTTACCGGCCTTATTGGTACAGCTGTAGGTATAGCAGGAAGCATCCCAATAATAAGTTATTTCTACAACAATCCAATTGGGCTAACCGGTGATGCGGCACAGACAATGATCGATATGGGTATTGAACCCTTCTTTTATTTTTCGTGGAACTTACCCGTGTTTTATAACCAGGCGATAGTCGTATTTATTCTTACAATGGTTATTGGGATTTTTCCCATTTATAAAGTTTCAAAAATTAAAGTTAATCAAGCATTACGAGCGTAGTAGAATGCTTAAATGCGAAAATGAATAAATGATTAAATAGTTAAATAAAAAATCTAAATACTAACAATCTAACATCTAAATACTAAATAATAAAAGTCTAAATACTAAAATCTATAAATCAAACATTTAAATACTAACAAAATGATATTTTCAGTAGCATGGCGCAATATCTGGCGAAACAAAGCAAGAAGCCTAGTGGTGATCTTCGCTGTGGCCATCGGACTTTACGCCGGTGTTTGGTCAGCAGCCTTTATGAAAGGTATGATGAACCAGCGGATCGATAAAGTAATAAAAACAGAATTATCCAATATTCAGGTCCATAACCCTGAATTCAGGAAGACCTCTGAATTTTCAAATTACATGGATAATGCATCAGCTTTGGCAGATAAAATTTCTACAATAGAAAAAGTAAAGGGGGCGTCGAACCGGATCATTATCCAGTCGATGGTTGCCTCTGCCGAAACAGCAGCTGGTGTGATTATAATGGGTGTTGATCCGGATAAAGAACCACTGGTAACCAATCTTAACACCAAAATTATCGATGGTGCCTATTTTGAAGGTATTAAAAGAAACCCTGTTGTAATAGGTAAAAAACTGGCAGAAAAATTAAATGTAAAGGTTCGTTCAAAAATTGTAATTACTGTTCAGGATCTGGATAATAATATAACGGCGGGAGCATTTCGCATATCTGGGATCTATACCACTAATAACAATATTTATGATGAAAGCCATGTATTTGTAAGGTATTCCGATTTACAAAATATTACAGGATTTCCTTTTGGTGCAGGACATGAAATCGCCATCAGCATTGAAAACAACGACTACCTGCTGGAAGTCCAGGAACAGGTATCGGCAAAGGCTGGAAGTCTGGAAGTAATGAACTGGAAAGAGTTAAGCCCCGAAATGAGCTACCTTACCGAAACAATGGATATGTACATGTATATTTTCATCATCATCATTTTACTGGCGTTGCTTTTCGGAATAATCAATACCATGTTGATGGTGGTTATGGAACGAACCAAAGAAATCGGGATGTTGATGGCCATTGGGATGCAGAAATTTAAAATCTTCCGGATGATAGTTGTGGAGTCAATATTACTATCGCTGGTTGGTGGTGTCGTGGGAATCAATAACGGTGCTGCTGTGGCAAAGATCAGAGCAAACCACCCGATTGATCTGTCAATGTGGGCAAAAGGTTACGAAGCACTGGGATACGATGCTTTTGTTTACCTCCACCTGGAACCGGCATTACTAATCAATGTTGCAATCATGGTAATTATTACAGGAGTAATTGCGGCTCTCTACCCGGCGTATAAAGCGCTGAAGAATGATCCTGCAGATGCATTGAGGATGGAGTAACAACACCCCCCTACCCCCCTCAAGGGGGGACATTCGGGGTATTAATTAAATTCATGAAATTGAAAACAATTTATAAAATACGTTTAAAATTAAAAAACAATACACTGTGTGAATCTTTGTGTCTTAGTGCCTTAGTGGCAAAATGGATTTTATAAGAGAACTTAACAAATAACATTTAACATACAAAACAATGAAAGTAATAGAAATCAAAGACCTGTATAAAATTTACAACAGCAGCGAAGTAAAGGTGAAAGCTGTAAATGGTGTTACCATAGATTTTGAGGAAGGCGAATTTGCCGCTGTGGTTGGGCCATCAGGATCAGGAAAAACAACCTTATTAAATATGCTTGGCGGGCTTGACAGGCCCACATCAGGCGAAGTAAAAATTGCAGGTGAAAAAATCTGGGAATTCAATTCGAGAAAACTGATTGATTTCCGCCTTCATAATATCGGATTTGTATTCCAGGCTTACAATTTGATCCCGGTTTTAACAGCAAAAGAAAATGTAGAGTTTATTATGCACCTGCAAGGAAGAAATAAGCATGAACGGGATGCACGTGTTAAAGAATTACTCGAAGCCGTTGGATTGGGTGACCGATTAAACAGCCGGCCTAACAAACTTTCCGGAGGACAACAACAACGTGTTGCTGTTGCCAGGGCTTTAGCATCAAAACCAAAGTTTATCCTGGCTGATGAACCAACCGCAAACCTTGATTCAAAATCCACTGAAAATTTGTTGGATATGATGGAAAAACTCAATAAGGAGGAAAACATCACATTTATTTTTTCAACTCATGATGCAAGGGTGGTAAAAAAAGCAAGAAGGGTTGTTACCTTAGATGATGGCAAAGTGATAAGTGACATTAGTAAATAAATATTTGTGAAAAACTCAAAACCGGTTTTAATAACATTTTTTTGGTTTTTGTTGGTGGCTCAGGGATATCCTCAAGATAAGCCAAGTAAATTACTTTTTACCGATCATCTTCAAAATCTGAATACGGTCTATATCGAAGATATAGAATCACAATGGTATACCATGGGATCAATTTATAATCGACTGAATCTGAAATGGTTTCCTCATCAAAACTGGACTTTATCAGCAAGTGCCAGGAACATGTTTACATACGGACAAATGGTCTATCTATATTATCCTGACTATAGTAACTTACTTATTTATGATGAAGGGTATTTGAATTTAACATGGCCTATTGCCAAAGATTCATCTTATGTTTTCTATACAAACATTGATCGGGCAAATATACAGTTCGTTAAAAATAATCTGGATGTAAAAATTGGAAGACAAAGGATAAACTGGGGGATAAACATGGTCTGGAATCCCAATGATATCTTCAATACTTTTAATTATTACGATTTTGATTATGTTGAGCGCCCAGGATGTGATGCAATAAGGGTACAATACTATACTGGTGTTACATCATCAGTTGAATTTGCATTCAAAATTGATACAGATGAAAAAATTACAACGTCTGCAATGTACAGGTTCAATAAATGGAATTATGATTTCCAGTTGTTGGGTGGGATATATAAAGATGATATTGTCGTAGGCGGTGGTTGGTCAGGATACATTAAAAATGCAGGTTTTACTGGTGAAGGATCCTACTTCAGGGACAGGAAAAACTTTGCAGATACCACTGGTATATTTGTATTGTCAGCAGGTGCAAATTACACTTTTAGAAATAGTATTTACTTACATGGATCCATGTTATATACTAGCAATGGCACGACTGGTGATGCAGGTTGGGAAAGTGCTTTCTTCATCATCCAGGACGTTACTCCAAAAACATTTACACTTGCTAAATATTCCATATTTGGCCAAATATCATATCCTCTTTCACCATTGATCAGAGGTGATATTTCCAGCATCTTTAATCCCAACGATAAATCAATATTTATAGGGCCAAACCTTGACTTTTCATTATCAGATAATATCTCCTTGCTTTTAATGTCTCAAATTTTTCTTGGTGATCCGGGAACTGAATTCGGCTATAACAGTTCTTTGTTTTACCTGAGATTGAAATGGTCATTTTAAAAGGTTTCAATCCAAAAATTAGCTGGAATTCTTTATAATTAACTACCTTTAACCCCAATAATTAAATACCCTAACCAATATAATGCAAAACCCGGAATTAAAATTAGCATTTGACTTTGTACATTACACTAACCGTAATATTTTTCTTACAGGAAAAGCCGGTACCGGAAAAACCAACTTTCTGCATAAATTAAAAGACACTTTATTTAAAAGGATGATTGTGGTAGCTCCTACAGGTGTTGCCGCCATCAATGCAGGTGGGGTAACTATTCATTCTTTCTTCCAGATGCCTTTCGGCCCTATCCTGCCGGGAAGGTTAGAAACCAATGAAAATAAATTTGTTCAGAAATTCAATAAAAAGAAGATCAATATTATTCGCTCCCTTGACCTTCTGGTGATTGATGAAATCAGCATGGTTCGCGCTGACCTGTTAGACGGTATTGACATTGTGCTTCGGCGATACAAAAACAGATCACTGCCATTCGGCGGAGTACAACTACTCATGATCGGTGATCTTCAGCAATTGGCGCCTATAG
>JAUVJI010000109.1 GCA_030596605.1 Bacteroidales bacterium | reverse complement strand
TTAATTCTGATTTATCTTTTGCAGAAATACTTATCTTTGCTCTTTGGCTTAACCTCATGTTTTTTTGCCAAAGATACAAAAATATTTCTATTTGCAATATTATATTAAGAACGCTGTACTAGTTCTTGTAGAACCAATAAAGCCAACTACACCACCGGAAGTATAATTTAGCAACAACTCGCCAAAGCAATCATGGTTATTTACTTCACTGGCATCAGTAGAACCATCAAACCAGCCAGTTTGACAATTGATGCTAAACATTACTGGAAGTAAATTATTATTAAGTAATTCAGGAATATTATTATTTTTAAATGGAGGTTGTTCCCATCCTTCATTTGGTTCCACAGGATAAACATAACTATCATTTGCGGAATTACCATGGTCACGATGATTTACAAGAAAGCATCCTGAATTAATTGAATTAATTACAGCTGGTGTAGCATCTTCCGCAAGATATCCACCCACCTCTCCATAAAAAATTATATTAGGATCAACAGGTTCTTCATTCTTATAATATTCCGGGTTTTCACACCCAGTAGTATATACTCTATTTATATTATATGAATTTGTCAAAAACTCAACTATTGTCTCCGATGTATATGTATAATATTTTAATTCAATACCTTGTGGAAGTTGAGGTTCATCACATTCAAAGTCAGCTGCAAATAGCATATTTTCATAAAAACTTGTATTAGACATTTGTGGATTTTTCTCATAATTTATGGTTTTATTCTTTATTGTTTCCAATTCTGATAACATATCAATTGATATTCTCCCAATGAATATATCTGGAAAATCAAAAATCCAATCTAATCCTTGGGGCATATTATCGAGATCCATTGTTGTATAATATATATCAGTCGGATAGAATGGATACCCTAAAGCTGTATAAGTATAATGCGTAGGAAGATTATCTGTTTCTCCAATTAGTAAAATGAATTCAGGAGCTTCACTCCCCCAAAAATCATATGCATCCTTAATAAATTTATCAATACCTAAATAAACTTCATCGGGCTCCGGATCAGCTATCCACTGATAACCGAAGGGAGGATAATTTTCAACTTCGTTTCTTGTAAAAATCTTTGTACGATAACCAAGCTTTTCTTTCCATTCTTTAAAAGGCAATAAATCATCCTCAAACTCATTAGGTGTAAGTATTAACAAATCTATATTATAATCGGGGGTTGAATTTGACATATAGTTTATTACATTACTTTGTAAAAAGTTATCGAACACAATATTATCTTTGTCGGATTCAATAGACCCGGCTCCATGTACAGAGAAGTCAATGCTTTGTAAAACCTTTATTTCTTTTGTTACAGGATTATGTTGTACAGGATAGACAATTACTGAAATAATTCTATGTCCTCTGATAATAGAGGGTGAACTTATTTGTAAATTTGAATAAGTATAAAACTCATTTGAATGATAAATAGAATTATTCTTACTAAATGGAGGTATAGTGTCACTTTCCAGTAATGTTTCACTTTCTTGAGCAGGTAGCAGATAAAAATTTTCAAGAATAATATAGTCCGTTGAATGAACTGTTATTAAAGGGGTATCAACGGTAACTTCCAAATTGAAAGTCAATACCGGTAATTGTGGGAATCCGATGTCAATTGTTTTTCCATAATTTCCAGGTAACAATAAAACATCATAAGCAGTATCGTTTTCGGTTCTTTGATACCTGTTTACACCATAAAAATCGATATTGAAATCAATAGCAGAATACATGTCAATTTCAGGTCTTTGGCCATTGTCGCCTCCATTCCCGAAATCAATCCAATCAGTTTGAGCCTGCAAGTTAATAGTAGAACTAACTAGCAAAATAATAATAACGGGTAATACAAATCTTTTCATTGTTGATTTTGTTTTTATTGTTAATAATACAGTTTATTTAATGACAATCGCTTTTTTGATCAATACATTATTTCCATTTGTCAATTTATAAAAATATATACCATCAGGTACTTTATGTCCTGAACTATTATTTCCATACCATTTTATAGAGTAATCACCTTTTTTAAATGCTTTATTATTAATGATTGTTTTGATAGTTTTACCTTTTGAGTTTATAATTGTCAGTGAAACTTTTTGAGTGGTTTTTATTAATTCGAACTCAATTGTTGTAAATTTTTTTAACGGGTTAGGATAACAATCCTCAAGTACTAGAAACTTCGATGTTGTTGGTAGGATATGAGTTTCATGTTCATTCAAGTCTGTTATCAGTGTGTCACCACGCGGATTCACAACACCATCAACATCCATAAATCGTTTCATCCAATAGGTAGAAGTAGTATTACAAATACCATCTCCAATAGTATCAACCGGAACACCAAGTGTAGTATCAGCATAATTCATATTGTAAGCTCCAAGGTAACAATTATCAAGAAAGCCTCCCAGATAAATGATTACATCCTCATCTATATTTTCGAAAAAAAAACCTTCAACACTTGGCATTATATTACATCCAAAAACCAAAGGTGAAGGATAATTGGTTGTATCAAAGGAATACCATGGATTACACCAAATAGCAATGCTATTATATAAATGCTCAAACTCACAATAGCTTACAATAGGAAA
This sequence comes from Bacteroidales bacterium, assembly GCA_030596605.1. GTDB lineage: Bacteria > Bacteroidota > Bacteroidia > Bacteroidales > JAADJA01 > JAADJA01. The sequence goes on along the minus strand of JAUVJI010000109.1, from coordinate 12,509 downwards.
GCTTTGTCCTTTACATGCTATTGCAGAACCACCTCCGGTTTCATAATCAGAGGCCATATAACTAAAAATACAGTGATCAATGATTGGTGAAGAATTTTCGCAGAAAATTGCGGTTTCAGCATCAAACATCCAACTGCAAATATTGACCGCTCCTCGAATTTCGCAATATTTAATGATACTTTCGTTATTTGTTATGCTGTTAATAAATTGAATTCCACACCAGAAATTTCCATTTCCAAATGTAAAATTTGGATTTCCAAATTTTATAGTATTATTACTTTCCCCAATAGCAGATAATAAGCCTTCAATTCTAATATAGTAATGTCCCAAGAAATTTAGAGTTTCAGATGGCAATATTTTCAAAGTATCATTCTCCAAAATGATAATATCGCAATCAACCTCATACATTTCATCAATTGTATTGTAGCTAATGTCATCGCTCAACAGGCAAAGCGTATCCATCGTATAACATACCCCCTCATTGGAGGATGTCCAGGCGGAGAGGTTATTGCAAAAACTAAAAATGATAATAACCAGTAGAAATAATTTTTTCGGTTTCATAACAGGAATTTTTTATTTTCCCAAATATACCAAATTTATTTGACTGAATTAATACCAAAACAAAATATATTTCCTAAAATTGACTACAATATCATTACAGCCATTAATTTTTTGTGGCTCAATGATAAAGAATTGAAATAAGACAGATGTAGCAACTTCTTGCTACAAATTAGAATTTGTTAAAATTTATAATGGGTATAAATAAGGAATGAAGAAATATGTGTAAACATCATAAATACTAGATACTGGCTCATGTCTTTTTTTACTTCTTTCCTGGCAGAAGAATTGAAGCATTGACGCTTACTTTTTATCCCAAAATCTTTTCACAAATAAACTCAGCCGCTTTACCATCACCAAATATTGATGGAAAGTCAAGATATTTCTTTGTTTCAAAATGTTGGTATGCTTTGATGATATTGTCAGTATTGGCATCGGTAATAATACCGATACCGTTTTCCACAATCTCAATCCATTCTGTCTCCGGCCGGAGAATAATTACGGGCTTCTGAAAAAAGTAAGCTTCTTTTTGTAATCCGCCGGAATCGGTCATGACCAACTTGCAATTTTTTTCCAGCAATATAATTTCAAGAAACGATACAGGAGGAATTATTTTTATAAATGGATTGTTATTTATGTTTTTAAAAGTTTCAGGTTCCAGGTTTTTTGGAAGGAGTTTGGATGTCCTTGGATGCAATGGTAACAAAATATCTATTCGATTATTAAATGCAATTTCATGCAATGCCTTAAAAATTGCATTGAGTCTTTCAGGTTCATCAGTATTGTTGTTTCTGTGAATTGTTCCAAGTATAAACTCACCACTATTTAAATTGTTTTCTTCAAGAATATTTGATCTTTCTTCGGCTATTTTTGCAAAATAAATACTATTATCATACATAATATCCCCACAATGAAAAATTCCGGGATTATCTGCTGTATAAGGTGGTTTTGGGTGGATATTAAATCCTTCATTCATTAAGTTTTTTAATCCTGCCTGAGTAGGTGTAAATAATAAAGTGGAGGTATGATCGCATACTATCCGGTTAATTTCTTCGGGCATGGATTTGTTAAAAGATCGTAAACCTGCCTCAATATGGGCGATAGGAATATGCAATTTGGATGCAGCCACTGATCCGGCAAGCGTAGAGTTTGTATCTCCGTATACTATTACAAAATCAGGTTTTTGTTCAACCAGGATCTCTTCCAGTTTTTCTATCATCACTGCCGTCTGCTTTGCATGAGTATCAGAACCAACACCAAGATTGAAATCCGGATCAGGTATTCCCATCTCATCAAAAAATACCTTCGACATGTTTTGATCATAATGTTGACCGGTATGGGCAATTGTTTCTTTGATCTGGTCAGAAAAATGATTTCGTATAGCCCTGCTTAATGCAGCAGCTTTAATTATTTGAGGGCGGGCGCCTATGATAGTTAAAATATTGATCATATTCAATTTGCTAATCTACAACGTGTTTTCATCCGCAAAGCTATAATAATTATCTTCACCAATAATGATGTGGTCAATAACCGGAAGGTCGAGCATTTCGCCTGCATTTCGAAGTTTTTTAGTTAGTTTAATATCTGCATCACTGGGTTGAATGTTCCCGGATGGATGGTTGTGACAGAGGATTATTCCTGATGCATTGTATTCCAAAGCAATTTTGAATATCTTTTTTGGATCAGCAACAGTACCTGATAACCCTCCTTCGCTGATCATTATTTCCCTGATCACCTTATTTGCTCTGTTCAGCAACAATATATAAAATACTTCATAATTGTTATCACCCAAAATTCCAGAAAAATATTCAAATAAATCCTGGCTGCTGGTAATCTTTTTCTTTTCCAGGGCTTCTGCACCACGCCTTCTTTTTCCAAGTTCGAGTGCAGCGATAATAGAAATGGCCTTGGCTTCACCTACTCCTTTAAATTTCATTAAATCTTTAACACCCAATTTTGAAATTTCAATCAGGTTGTCATTGGAATCTTTTAAAATTCTTTTTGCCAGGTCTACCGCTGATTCATTTCTACTCCCGGAACTCATGAGGATGGCAATCAATTCGGCATCGCTTAGTGATTGTTTCCCTTTTAACAAAAGCTTTTCTCTTGGGCGGTCACCTTCAGCCCATTCACGTATCGGGAAATATTCTTTGGTTGATTCCATAGTTGGTTTTGAATTTTGTACGAAAATAGGAATTCAAATTCAGAATCAAAAGTCTGAAGTCAAATATTTATAATTAAACCTCCTGGTCAACAGAATGCGAAATAAAAAAAGGCCTCCGTCGAATGACAGAGACCTAAAACCCAAAAGCCATGAAAAAAAACTCTTACAATGCGCTAACCTGTTTTGCCAGTTTCGACTTTAAGTTAGCTGCTTTATTTTTATGAATGATATTTTTCTTAACAAGTTTGTCAATAAGCGAAACCATTGTCGGATATTTTTCTGTTGCTTCATCCTTTTTGGTTATCATTCTGAAATCTCTTAATGCATTACGCATTGTTCTTGCATAATACCTGTTGTGCAGTCTTCTCTTCTCGTTCTGCCGTATCCTTTTTAATGCCGAAATATGATTTGCCATTCTAAATTCGTTTGTTCTTCACTTAACTTTATGGGGGTGCAAAAATAAATAAAAAATTATTACAACAAAATATTTTTGAATAAATATCAAAAAACCTTTCATTTTTATAAAATTTGTGCAACTTTGTTTAGCTGTTTAATAAATTGATATATAGATTATTTATATGAAAAGAATCAACCAAATTATTATTTTAATAACAATTATAATTGCCAACTGTTCAAACCCTGATCAACAAAAATCCAAAACAGTTTCTGAATCGGAAGATTTATCGAAGTATGTGAATCCTTTTATCGGAACAGACGCTCATGGTCATACATTCCCGGGAGCGAGTTTGCCATTTGGCATGGTTCAGTTAAGTCCTGATACCCGGTTGGAAGGCTGGGATGGATGTTCCGGATATCATTATTCCGATAGTATAGTTTACGGATTTAGCCACACCCATCTGAGTGGCACCGGAGTTCCTGATTATGGTGATATTCTATTTATGCCAACTACAGGAACCATTAAGCTAAATAGCGGATCGTTAAACCCGAATGAAGGTTATGCTTCACGATTTAAGCATGAAAATGAAACAGCCACAGCTGGATATTATTCAACTTTTTTGGATGATTATAATATTTCTGTTGAATTAACTGCTACAAAACGGGTTGGATTTCATAAATATATATTTCCTGAAAGTAATGAAGCAAATATTATTATCGATCTGAAACATCGTGACAAAGTTGTAGAATCCGAGATTCATATAATTAGTGATACCGAGGTAGAGGGACTTCGTAGATCGACCGCTTGGGCCAATGATCAATTGATTTATTTTGTTGCGCAATTTTCAAAACCATTCAAAGATTTTAAGATTTTTTTAGATGACGAATTTTTTGATGGAAAAAAGATCTCTGGAAATAATATCAAAACGGTTTTACTTTTTGATACCAATTCAGATGAAGCGATACTTGTAAAAGTTGGAATTTCTGCTGTAAGTGTTGAAGGTGCGAGAAAAAACCTTGAAACTGAAATCCCTCACTGGAATTTTACTGAAGTAAAGCAAGAGGCAAGGGATACCTGGAATAAGGAGTTAAATAAGATTCTGGTTAGGGGCGGCACAGCAGAACAAAAGACTACTTTTTATACCGCCTTATATCATTCATACCTTGTCCCAAATTTGTTTATGGATGCAGATCATCAATACAGGGGAAGGGATTTTTTGAACCACACTGCAGATAGATTTGATTATTACACGGTCTTTTCATTATGGGATACATTTCGGGGAGAACATCCATTGTTCACTTTGACGCAACAACAAAGAACAACTGATTTCATAAAAACAATGATAGCTCAATATGAGCATGGTGGAAGATTACCGGTTTGGGAACTGGCTGCCAATGAAACCGAATGTATGATCGGGTATCACTCTATTCCAGTGATTGTTGATGCTTATATGAAAGACATACGCAATTTTGATACGGAGAGAGCTTTCGAAGCAATGAAACACAGCGCTGAACTGGACCATTTTGGTTTGAAGTATTACAAAGATCAAGGATATATTCCTGCACATGAAGAGTCGGAATCGGTTTCCAAAACCCTGGAATATGCATATGATGACTGGTGCATAGCCATGATGGCCAGAGAGCTTGGCAAAATGGATGATTATGTAAAGTACTTAAAAAGAGCGCAATCTTATAAAAATATTTTTGATCCTTCAACAGGATTTATGCGGGCAAAAATGAATGGTCGTTGGTTTGAACCCTTTGATCCCAAAGAGGTCAATTTTAATTATACAGAAGCCAATTCATGGCAATACAGTTTTTTTGTTCCTCAGGATGTGAATGGATTGGTAAATCTGTTAGGAGGCAGAGATGAAATGATAAGCCGATTGGACCAGTTGTTTTCTGAAAGTACAGAAACAACCGGACGTAATCAATCCGATATTACAGGATTGGTCGGACAATATGCGCATGGCAATGAGCCCAGTCATCATATGGCATATCTATATAATTATCTGGGACAGCCCTGGAAAAGCCAACAACTTGTTAGGCAAATAATGGATGAGTTATACACTGAAAAACCGGATGGATTATGTGGCAATGAAGATTGCGGCCAGATGTCAGCATGGTATGTATTAAGCGCCATGGGATTTTATCCTGTAACACCGGGCGATCCGATTTATGCAATTGGTAGTCCATTATTTGAAGAGGTAATTATAAATCTGGAAAATGGAAAAACATTCATAATCAAAGCTGAAAATAATTCTCCTCAAAATATTTATCTCCAATCAGCGACATTGAATGGGAAAGATTATTCAAAATCAATTATCAATCATAATGATATTATTGATGGAGGAGAGCTTGTTTTTGAGATGGGAATCGAACCCAATAAAAAATGGGCAACAAATGAAGATGACCAGCCTGTTTCAGGAATAAATGATCATCTTATTATGCCTGTACCTTATGTCGGGTCTGGTGACAGAACTTTTATTGAAACAACAAAAGTTTCATTAGGAAGTATTATTGAGGTATCAGAAATTTATTTTACAATCGATGGGTCAGATCCTACCGGAAGTTCGCCAAAATACACAGAACCCTTTATTCTTGAAAATACAGCTGTTGTTAAAGCCATAGCCTTCAAAGAAGGTATACCACAGAGCAATGTACTGAAAGCTGAGTTTTTCAAAATACCCATCGGAAGAGAAATAAAATTAAATACCGAATATGCCAATCAATATTCTGCCGGAGGTGATCTGGCTCTGATTGATTTTATCCGTGGACCATTGAATTTCAGGACAGGTGCATGGCAGGGTTATCAGGGTGTTGATGTGAATGCAATTGTAGATTTGGGAAGTATACAATTAATTGGTAAAATTGAAACCGGATTTTTGCAAGATGTAGGTTCCTGGATTTTTATGCCGATGGAAGTACAATATTATGTTTCAAATGATGGTAAAAATTTTCAGTATATTGGGATCGTAGAAAATGATGTTTCTCACCGGATGCTTGGCGTAAACATTGAAAATTTTACACTGAATTTTGCAACCAAGGCAAGGTATGTTAAGGTTGTTGCAAAAAACAGAGGCGTTTGCCCTGAATGGCATGTGGGTGATGGGCAGCCGGCATGGATATTTGTGGATGAAATTGTAATTGAATAAAATATCGTTATTGTATTGTAAATAACAACCGATAAATTGACATTATACAAAAACAAATATCGCATTGAGTCAACCCGGTTACAAAAATGGGATTACGGGTGGAATGCCAAATATTTTATTACAATTGTCACAAAAAACAGGGAAAATTATTTTGGGGAAATTGCAAATAAATTTTGGTTTGAAATACCTGTACATTTTCCGTTTGTAATTTTAGACGAATTTATTGTTATGCCAAATCATATTCATGGTATTGTAATTATTAATAAAAAACGGGATGATACGAAATTATCCGACAATGACGTTGGTTGTGGCGGGGGTGATGGTGACAATGATGGTGACGATGGTGGTGACGATGGTAGAGACAAGGCATGCCTTGTCTCTACGGCAACGACATCACAACCACCAACCGAAAAATTAACCCCCGGCCAAAAACGATTTCGTAATCCCGGAAAAAACAATATTTCGTCAATATTTGGTTCATATAAATCCGTTGTTTCCAATAATGCCCATAAAATAAATCCCGATTTTGATTGGCAATCTCGATTCTATGATCATATAATCCGGGATGAAAAGGAATTGAACAGAATTCGGAATTATATAAGAAATAATCCAAAGAATTGGTTTGACGACAAATTTTATAAATGAAATCAAAATATATAATCGAAATCTGCGCAGCCCATATCCAATCTGCTATTGCAGCCCAGGAAGGTGGAGCCAAAAGAGTTGAACTCTGCGACAACCTTTACGAAGGTGGAACCACCCCCAGTTATGCCACAATTAAACTGGCCATGGAAAAACTGGATATTGGTTTAAATGTCATGATCCGTCCACGTGGCAGCGATTTTTGCTATTCGGATTTGGAATTTGAAATAATGAAAGAGGATATTAAGGTACGTAAAGAACTGGGGGTTGACGGGGTTGTTTTTGGAATTCTTTTGCCCGATGGAAATGTTGATATAGAAAGAACTAAAATTCTTGTTGAATTGGCAAAGCCCATGAGTATTACATTTCATCGTGCCTTTGATGTAACTTCTGATCCTTTCAAAGCCCTGGAAGATATTATTGATCTTGGAATTGACAGGATATTAACAGCCGGTCAAAAGAGTACGGTTTCTGAGGGAAAATATTTGATAAAGCAAATTATTGAAGAGGCTGGCGACAGGATCATCATCATGCCGGGCAGTGGGATCAATGAGAATAATATCAAAGAGATAAGGGATTTTACAGGTGCGAAAGAATTTCATTTAACCGGACGCAAAACGGTTGATAGTAAAATGAAATATCGCAAAGAAGGAATATATTTTGGCGGATTACCCCAAATCCCGGAATATGAAATGAAATTTACCGATTCCGATAAAATCAGGAAAGTTGTATCTTTAATAAATGAATTATAATTATGTAAGATGTCAAATGTCAAAAGTTAAAAGTTTGGGGTTTAAGTTACAATTTCTGACATTTTACAAATCTTAATTGGCAATGAAAGCATTTCAACCTTCATACATAGAAACCTATGAAAAGGGTATTCTCAAAGAAAGGAAAGAGCAAGCATTTGAACAACTTAAGAATTGCCATCTGTGCCCTCGTAATTGTGGTGTTGACCGGACTGCCGGCGAAACCGGTATTTGTAAAACCGGTGTCAGGGCAGTAGTAGCCAGTTATGCGCCTCATTTTGGGGAAGAAGCGCCTTTGGTAGGAAGATATGGCTCAGGAACAATCTTTTTTACCCATTGTAATTTACTGTGTAATTTCTGCCAGAATTACGATATAAGCCACGAAGGCCAGGGCACGGAAGTGTCTAACGCTCAACTTGCACAGATTATGTTGGAATTACAACAAATGGGCTGTCATAACATTAACTTCGTTACTCCTTCTCATGTTATCCCACAGATACTTGCTGCGTTAGAGATTGCAATTGAACATGGATTGAATATTCCTCTTGTTTATAATACAAGTGGATATGATCATGTTGAATCTTTGCAACTTTTAGATGGAATTATTGATATTTATATGCCCGATTTTAAATTCTGGGATTCTAAAGTTGCTGAGGAAACATGCAATGCTCCTGATTACCCTGATAAAGCCAAAACTGCCATAAAAGAAATGTTTCTGCAGGTGGGAGGTTTGTTGATAGAAAATGGAATTGCTATTCGAGGATTGTTGGTTCGTCATTTGGTTATGCCCAATGACCTTGCCGGTACCAGGGAGATTATGCATTTTCTGGCAAAAGAAATTTCTGAAAACACATATGTCAATATCATGCCTCAATACAGGCCTTGTGGTACTACCTTTAATCATAAGTACCTTTCACGTTATATAACCAATGATGAATTTGAAACGGCCATTCAGGTAGCCAGACAAGTGGGTCTCCACAAATTTGATTGAAATTGTACACATTTTTTTGTCAATAAGTACAATTTATCATTCTTTATTGCCAATTGATATTTTTCTATTTTTGTGAAACAATCAATGTTAATTATTAATCTTAAAATTGAGATTATGAAAACAAACATGTTAATTATTATCTGTCTCATATTTTTTACCCCATTTTTAATTGCTCAACAAATCGAAAACCCCGGATTTGAAGAGTGGGAAGAAGTAGGCTTGGGGCCGGATATTATTGAACCTGTCAACTGGAGCACGATCAAAACCTCTGATAACCCTACCCTCAGTGGCTTAGCTCCTGTTACATGGAAGAAAGATACAATTGCACACAGTGGTCAATATTCAATTAAACTATTCAATTTATCTGCACTTGGAATTCCGGTAGTAGGAACAGTGTGTAATGGGCAATATCATCCTAATCTTAATACTGATCTGGCCTATTCTTTTACGAATCCCGAGGATCCACAGTGGAATACACCTTTTACTTCCCGTCCTGACAGTATTGCTTTTTGGATGAAGTTTTTTCCTGTCGGAGATGATACATTGCAATTTCAGGCATTATTGCATGTAGGTGCATGTAGCTTACCACCAGAATTTATAAACGAAGAAAATCAGGTAGCTTATACCCGTGCCGATTTAGGTGGAACCTATGAAAACTGGACACGCATTTCCCTTGCTTTTGAATATTTTGATGATCGAACTCCTGAGTATATTTTAATCATTTTAACATCTGGGAATGGAACGACCTCAATTGAGGGTAGTTACGCTTTTTATGATGACCTTGAAATTATTGAACATCAGTCCGTCAATGACAATCCATTTGGCAATACCAATATTTATGTTACGAACGGAACATTATTTTTGAACAATCTTCCAAATGATTATGTGAAAAATACAAGGATTGAAATTCTTGATGTGACCGGTCATTTATTGTGGCAAAGTAAAATTTACTCAACAGAACTGTCACTGAACTCATTTAATGTTAACAAAGGCTTTTATATTGTCAGGATAATTTCCGCCGAACATATTTTCAGCAGAAAATTGTATATTGATTAGAATGACTTTTGGGGTAGAAAAAAAATTCCAATAACTTTACTATGCAGGTTATTAAACCCATGTTTACTTTTTACATTAGTTTTTTCACATGGAGAATTCCTCTATTAATTATTTTTTCTCTTTTAGTAATAACAATTCAGACATCAGGTCAGAATTCCGGTTTTTTTAAGGGAACTGTAAAAGCGGATGATAATGGGGAAACTTTGATCGGGGCTCATATCAAGTTAAAAGGTGATTTGTCAACCGGAGCCATTACCAATATTGATGGAATTTTCTCCATTGAAGTTAAGGAAGGACATCATGTTTTTGTAATTTCCTTTACCGGTATGAAAACCGAAACCATTGAAGTAGATATCAAGGCTAATGAAACGATCAATAAAATCATCCGCCTAAAACCTTACGTAAATGAGTTACAGGGAGTGGAAATAAAAGTTGGCCGGTTTGATCGCCCCATAGAAGAAATAACCTCCACCATGGAAATCATCAAACCTGATATTATTCAGAGTAAAAATGTTACAAATATTGCCTCAATTTTAGATTATGCCCCCGGGCTTAATATCCTGGATGGCGAGCCACAGATAAGAGGAGGCAGTGGATTTACATTTGGAGTAGGAAGTAAGGTAGGTATATTTATCGATGATATGCCTCTTCTTTCGGGCGATGCAAGCAGGCCGTACTGGGATTTGATCCCTACAGAAAACATCGAACAGATAGAAGTTGTTAAAGGTTGTGCATCGGTATTGTCGGGCGCCAATGCTTTAAGTGGCGCTATATATATCCGTACAGCCAGGCCAAAGTTGGAGCCTTTAACACGCGTAAAAGTTTATAATGGAATATATTCAACTCCTAAGTACAAAGAAATGAAATGGTGGAGTGATGTTCCATATGTAGCCGGAGCCGATTATTTCCATACGCGGATAATTAAAAATACAGATTTTACTATTGGAGCTAATGTGTTGTTTGATCATGGATATATTGGGGCTCCTCGCACAACATTCCCAGCCATTGATACCGTAACAGATTTTACTGATCAGCAAATGGCAAAACAACGATACAGGTTAAATTTTAATATACGCCAGCGATCTGAAAAAGTTAAAGGCTTAAATTATGGCCTCAATGGTAACTTCATGTATCATAAAACAAATTTAGTACTGGCATGGCTTGATGATTCTACAGGATTTTACCGGGTTTATCCGGGTGCCGTGCTATTGCAGGATCAATTTATTTTTTATTTGGATCCATTTGTAAATTTTTATTCGAGTATTGGTATCAACCATTCATTAAAAGCCAGGGTACTATACAATAATATTGATCAATCCAATGATCAGCAAATAAAGTCTGCCGTTTATTTTGCCGATTACAATTTTCGCAGAAAATATGATTTTTTGAAAAATTTTGCATTTATCGGTGGATTTACTTTTCAGTATAATGATGTAAATTCCAACATTTATACCGGATCCGGTAGCTCCAACAATCATTTGTTAAATCTATCAGGTTATACTGAAATTGACTTTAATGTTTTTAAAGTGATCAATTTATCAGTAGGGGCCAGGTTGGAATATTTTAGCATGAATGACACAATATCTAATGCTAAACCTGTATTCAGGGGAGGCTTATCATTGAAATTGCTTCAGGAAACATATTTGAGATTTTCTGTCGGTCAAGGATACCGTTATCCTACGATTGCTGAGAAGTATATTAATATCGAGGTTGGTTCATTCGGTGTTTTTGACAATCCCGGATTGGTTCCGGAAAGTAGTCTGAATGCTGAAATTGGTGTGAAACAGGGATTTAAGTTTTTAAAATATTTTGGGTATATTGATTTGGCGGTTTTCCAGCAGGATTATGAAAATACCATTGAATATTTATTTGGATGGTGGGACTCTACATATACATGGCCGGTTTATGGTTTTCGCTTTATAAATACCGGTAAATCAAGGATAATAGGGGTAGATATATCAGTGACAGGGAAGGCCCAATTAGGTAAGAATACATTAATGAAAACCATGATAGGTTACAACTATATATTACCAAAAACCCTGGAGCCTGATTATGTTTTTGCCACGGATTATAGCACTGGTGATAACCAGGAATTTAGCTACCGGACCACAAGTGTCGACCCCAGTAAAAAAATCTTAAAATACCGTTTTTTACATTCCATTAAAGCTGATATTGAGTTTACGGTCAAGAATTTTTCATCAGGTGTGAGTTTTAAATATTTCAGCAGGATTGAAAATCTGGATAAAGCCATCGAAGATTTTGAGAATGTTACAAACCAAGCTGGTGGTACTATCCAACCAATAAAATACATGGACTATTTCAATAACCATAATAATGGCAACTTCATTCTCGATTTTAGGATCAGCCAGGTATTTAAAGAAAAGCATAAACTATCGCTGATTGTTGATAATTTATTGAATCACTGGTACTCATTACGTCCCCTAAAAGCTGAACAAATGCGGAAAGTAATGTTGCAATATACTTTAACTATCTAATTAGAGAATTCATATCCTATTAAATATTTTCTGATTCTTAAAATTCAACCTTAAAGAAATTAAGGTAATTTTCGTTAAAAGTTTCTTTTAAGTAATTTCATAGTTATCAATTTTTTTAATATTTTTGGTGGAGAAAACCAATATATTAAAAAAGATTATGATTGCTAATCTTTATTATCTCCTTATTTCCGCAAACATTTTTTTATCCACAAATTCCACGAATTGGATGAAGTTTCTTATCAGAAACTTAGGAAAAATTACATTTTCAATCCAAGAGGACACAAACACCCTTACCCACTTTCA
>JAUVJI010000189.1 GCA_030596605.1 Bacteroidales bacterium | reverse complement strand
GATTCCTTGCCAATTCAATCTTGGTGGCCATATCTGCCAGTTTAAAAGCATTCACCTGAAATTTACATATTGGTTTGCCAAATTGTTTTCGCTCTTGCGAGTATTCCAGGGCTAATTCAAATGCACCCTGTGCACAACCAAGCCCCATTGCAGCAATCGAAAGCCTTCCATTGTCAAGTGTACTCAGCATGATATGTGAACCTTCTCCAATTTTCCCCAGCAAATTTTCTTCTGGTACCTTACATTCATCAAAATACAATTCAGCAGTATCAGAGGCACGCCACATCATTTTTCCATGCATCGATACCTGTTTAAAACCGGATGTACCTTTTTCAACAATGATAGTAGTAAATTCCTTTTTCCCATTTTCAAAGGTTTTGGTTACCGTTTGAACGGTAGAGCCAATAGAAATTTTACATGCGCCATTTGTAATAAATATTTTTGAACCATTGATGATCCATTCCCCGTTTTTAAGAATCGCGGTAGTTTTAGTTCCCCTGGAATCAGAGCCGGCATTTGGTTCTGTAAGCCCAAATCCCCACAACGCATCACCCGTACAAAGCTGAGGTAGATATTTCATTTTTTGCTCTTCGGTACCATAATAATATAACGGTCCTATGCCAAGTGAATTATGTGCGGCCAGGGTAGCAGCTTGAGAGCTATCTATTCTTGCAAGTTCCTCAACAGCAATAACGTAGGATAAAGTATCCAACCCCTGACCTCCATATTGCTCGGGTAAATACATCCCAAACAATCCCAATTCTCCCATTTTATTTGTAAGATCGTAGGAAAATTCCGCTTTTTCATCCAATTTCTGAGCAACAGGTTTTATTTCCCGTTCTGCAAAATCACGAACGGTTTCCCGTATCATATTTTGCTCATCTGTTAATTCAAAATTCATGATTTTTAAAGGTTGATTAGTGATAATTTAAAAACACCTCTAAATTAGGTAAAAGCATTAAAAATAGAACTAAGAACTCAAATTATTTTTTGGCAAGCATTCAGGAGCAATTAAGTAAATATATCAGAGAATATTTGATATGAACAATTAACGCAGATTTTATGTTTAATCATTTGATAATAGACAATTTACTAAATACCTAACGAATTATGTCTTCAGCACGATTAAGACCCCGGTATCGAATTACTTCATCACTTTCATCAAAAGAAGTTCTGGAAAAAATCCAAAAGAAATTAAATTCCAATGAATTTCCTGTTACCGGACAAACTATTCAGGAGCATGCCTTTATCAGAATACCTAAAAAAGATCAACATTACTGGTCGCCCGAATTGCATGTCTGGGTACGTGAACAAGATGGGGAAACCATTATTTATGGTGTAATGGGGCCTAAACCAAAGATATGGACCATGTTTATGTTTTTTTATACTGCTGTTTTAATGCTGTGGTTTTTTGGCAGCAGTTATGGCATTATTCAACTTTGGCTAGGATTGAAAGCGCCTTTTTTATGGAGCATCCCTTTGGGGTTACTGGCTATTGCTTTGGTTTATGCTGCTGCAAAATACGGACAGCATAAGGGAAAAACTCAAATGGAAATGTTGAGGGAGTTTTTGGATGCGGCAGTGGAAGGCAAATGATGAGAATTGATTCCCCGTTTTGTGTTCTGAGTTTAACTGAATTGTATTAAAACCGGAAAAATTATCAATAAAAAATTATATGATTAATAATTTTTGATGAAACTGACGGTGTTCAGTATTAAAGATCAGTTGATATAATCCTGGATTTATTCCCTCAAGATTTAAATATTCAGAATTGCATTTAAATTTTCTTATAAATGTTCCGGTCAGGTCATACAATTCAACCGAGGAGAATTTCAGGTCATCAAGTTTATCAATAAAAACCGAATTCCGGGCGGGATTTGGATAAATCTTTAAAAAGCCTGCTATATCTGAGGATTGTAACCCGGCCTGATCGTTGACTTGAATTTCAAGGGTATCACCATCTTGATGAAAATTCGTATCAGAATCAAAAATTGTGTTTGAATACAAAAATAGCTGATAATTTCCAGCACTCCAGTTTCCTGTATTCGCTGTATCTGTTGTCGAACATCCAACCAGTGGCCAAACACCCGATATATCATAGTATAATTCAAGTCGTACCTCATTTCCGATGTAAAATAATTCAAAAGTATCAAGAGAAGGACAGGTAGGCCCATATCCAAATGGAAATCCGGCTGAAACAATTACTTTAATATCATCATTAATTGAGGGACTGGGTGGATTGACCATTGTACTACATATCCATTGTGAAAAAACATTTACTGATAATGCCATATACAGAATTGCAAAAGAGTACCTGGAAAATAATACCTTAATTATCATTATTAGTGTCGAACTTCGTGAGTAATTGATTGTTCTATTTAAATAAATATCTGATATTTCGTAAAGTTTTTTAAGTTGCTATCAGGTGTTCCTACTTAACATTCAATTATCAGATTGAAACATCTGAAGCACGGAATCCATTTGGCAATGCAAAATTTACTAAAGGATCAAATTATTTCTGACTCCAGCAATACTAACTCCAAACTTCCATCTACCATATCACCAGTCTTAACATTTATTTTATCAACCTTACCATCTATTGGAGCCGTAATGTTATTTTCCATCTTCATGGCCTCAACAACCAGTAATACATCACCTTTCTTAACAGCGCTTCCTTTCTTAATATTGATTTTAATAACTTTACCAGGCATAGGCGATACTATTTCACCAGAATCTTTGCCACCAATTTCCAATGTTCCAAAAACATCTTCCTCAACTAAAATGTCCTGTCGCTTAACCTGGAAATCATGTCCATTAACAGTAACTGTACCTAAGCCCTTTTTATCATCCGAAATATAGGAAACAGTCGTATGATCATCTACAATAATTTCGATAATTCCAAATTCCATGGATTTTAATAATGCTTGAATCTTTTTTCCCTCAATCTCAAAAATATATTGCCCGGCATCTCCTTTTAGAACTTCACAGTTATACAAATTTTCATCCAGAGATATTGGTACCTCCATTAAATCACGCCAAAAACCAATCTCCTTCCAAACATTATACTCCCCAGATTCTTCATTAAGCAAATCTTTGTAAAAAGAATACATTAAGTATGAGATTATGGGCACATATTTAGGTATTTCGTTTTTCTCCTGATGAATTAATTCAACGATATCCTCTGTATGTTCATCACAATATTTTGTAGTTATCAGGTTATTGATATAAGCTTTATGCTGCATTAACTGGATCAAATAAGAAATATTTGTATTAATACCATGGACTACATATTCTTTAAGGGCATGAATGGATTTTTCCCTGGCAATTTCTCGATCCTCGCCCCAAACAATCATTTTACTGATCATTGGGTCATAAAAACTTTGAATGGTTGTTGCTTCTGCTATCCCTGCATCAATTCTAATATCACTTCCTTCAGGTTCATGGTAAAACGACATGTCTCCGGGTGAAGGCAAGAAATTATTAGAAGGGTCCTCTGCATAAATCCGGCATTCAATAGCATGACCGTTTTGTTTAATCCCGTCCTGTTTAAAGCTCAACTTATTACCAGCAGCTATCAATATCTGTTCCCTGACAATATCAATACCAGTTACCATTTCGGTAACAGGATGTTCAACCTGGATCCGGGTATTCATTTCCAGGAAATAAAAGTTCAGGTCTTTGTCAACTAAAAATTCAACTGTTCCGGCATTGTTATAACCTATCTCTTTTGCTATTTTAACAGCCGCTTCACCCATTTTCAATCTGATATCATGAGTTAAGGTAGGAGAAGGTGATTCTTCAATGATCTTCTGGTAACGACGTTGAATAGAACACTCCCTTTCAAACAAATGAATGGCATTTCCATGGTTATCTCCAATCACCTGAATCTCAATATGACGAGGTTCTACAACATATTTTTCAACAAATACCGTCCCATCACCGAAGTATGATTTGGCTTCTCGGCTGGTACTTTCAATGGTATCGGCTAAATCTGATGCCTTATGGACAATACGCATACCTTTACCTCCTCCTCCGGCTGCTGCTTTTACAAGTATTGGAAAAGGAATTTTATTAGCTGCGGACAAAAGTGTTTTTGTATCGCCGGTGATTCCCTCTGTCATAGGAATACCAAGTTTTTTTACAAACTCCCGTGATGCGATTTTATTTCCCATCAATTTTATCGACCGGGTATTGGGACCTATAAATACAATTCCGGCCTTTTCACATGCAGCAACGAACTCTGGATTTTCAGCAAGAAACCCATATCCCGGGTGAATGGCTTCACTTTGGGATTGTTTTGCAATTTGAATTATCTTGTTAATGTCAAGATATGTTTCGCTAAGTTCGATACTATCTCCTAGCGAATAGGCCTCATCAGCCATTTCAACATGCAAAGCATCTTCATCAGCACTAGAATAAATAGCCACAGTATAAATTCCTAATTTTTGTGCAGACTTAATTATCCGAACAGCAATTTCGCCCCGGTTTGCGATTAGTATCTTTTTAAAGAGTTTCATTTTTTGTTGATTATATATTAAATTTTCAAAAATTATATAGTAGGCAGTTTGCAATTTACAGTATGCAAAACAGCCAAAAATAATTTATTTTACTCCATACTTCCCTGGATTTTCTATCATATGGTTTAACATTTTCCCTGTCTCAAGAGATTTGTTATTCAAATCACCAAATTCGGAATTTGAAATATACCCACAAGCAAGTGCAAACTGCAACCAAACTTGTGTTTCAGCATTTTCACTATCGGAATCACTAACTTTGCTGATAAAATGTTTCGGATACCTTCTTTTACGATAACCTTCTCCAATATTTGCGCAAACAGATCGGGAACATCTTCTGATCTGATCAGTTAGCGAATAGGTTTCTTCTTTGGGAAACTTTTTGCTAATTTCAAAAATCTCCAGAGCAAGGCTAAATGCTTTTTTATAAACTGTCAAATCCTTAAAATCCATATTATAAACTTATAAATTATTGTCTTGCCCACTACATTTTTTCCTACTGTAAACTGCACACTTAATCATTTTACCCAATTCGGCTTCCGTTTCTCCAAAAATGCAGCCATCCCTTCCTGCCCTTCTTCACTGGCACGAATTTCAGCGATCATTTTTGCTGTTGACTCTAATGCTTCTTCAATAGTCTCCTTATTTGCAATGTTAAAGATTAGGGTTTTGCACTGTGTCATTGCTACCGGGCCACTTGTTCGAAGCAAATCAATCACAGAATTTACATGTTCATCCAGCTCTCCTTAAGGCAATGATTTATTTACCAAACGATGATATTCGGCTTCAGGGCCTTTTATCCTTTTACCTGATATCATTAATTCTTTTGAGCCATATTCTCCAACCCTTTTCATAACATAAGGAGAAATACAAGCCGGAATAATCCCAATCTTAACTTCACTCAACGAAAATGTAGTGTTATCATCTGCATAGGCAAAATCACATGAAGCCAGTAATCCATTTGCCCCACCAATTGCTGCACCATGAACAATGGCAATGGTTGGTTTTTTACAGGTATATATTGTGTAAAAGCATTTTGACAGGTTCAGGCTTTCCTTAAAATTCTGTTCATAAGAATAGTTGGCCACATTGCGCATCCAGTTTAGGTCTGCTCCTGCACAAAATGATTTTCCACGGCCTCTCAAAATAACGACTCTTACCTCCTCCATTTCATTGATCGCTTCAAAGCATTCGATTAACTCAGCAATCATTACTTCATTAAATGCGTTGTGGATTTTCGGCCGGTTCAACCAGATGATACCAATATCACCTTTTTGTTCAAATTCTATTGTTTGGAAATTATTCATCATTTGAAATTTATAAATCTATAACAGAAATTATTTTTTGTAAATCAACAAATTCTTTCGATACAACATAACTTTCTTTATATCCAAGTTTTTCAGACAGGTTTTTTAACTTATCAATGTCCCGGTGGTCAGCTTTTGTTTTAACTTCGATGGCTGTGCTTAGTTCGGGCAGGATAAAATCAATTTCAGCACCTGTCCGTTTTTGATAATAGTTAATTTTCCCAAAATGCCTTAAACAATTATACGCTGCATTTTCAAGCAAATTTCCTGCATCTACTTTCGCAAACAAATTTACAAAACCTGTATCACAAGCATATACTTTTCTTGTTCCGCTTATTTCCCTGTCAACGCTTTTAGAATATGGGGTAATAAGTGAAATAAAATATGTTTGTTCTAAAAAAGAAAGGTATGAATAAACTGTATGACGCGAGATGTTTAAAGCTGAAGCAAGTTTAGAAATATCCAGTTTTGAACCAATCCGTTGAAACAACAAAAGTATAAGGTCGCGAAATGCATTGATTTGTTTAAAGTCGGCCAGGGATTTTACATCCTTTTCAAAATAAGATGAAAATATATCATTCAAATAAATCTTCTTTCTTTCCTCGTTTTCAGCCAGAACTACTTGAGGAAAACCACCAAAAGTTAAAAATTCATCGTAATATTTTTTGTACTTTTCAAAAGCAATATAATTTCTGTTTCCCCCTTTTTCCATAAACGATTTATGAAAATTATGCGACACATTGTTAAAGGTTAAAAACTCTTCAAAATCGAGTGGGTAGAGTTCAAACAAAATTTTCCTTCCGGCAAGGCTTTCGGGAAACAGGTTTTTTAAATAATAACTGCTGGAGCCAGTGAGGAAAAATTTCACATCATAATGATCGTATAAATATTTGACGACAGATACTATTTGAGGGAATGTTTGTATCTCATCCAGAAAAATAAATGCCTTTTCATTTTTGGTAATTCCAAACGGAATAAGGTTATTCCATATATTATCAAAATCAATTTCATCAAATATTTTTTGGTTGATCAGATTTTCAAGGTCTAAAAAAACTTTGTTTTCAGAATCTATCTTTTCATAAAGCATTTTCAAGAGTGTGGTTTTCCCAACCCTTCTCATACCGGTTAAAACAATAATTTCACGGGATACTATCTGCCTTTCTATCGCTTTTAAAATCTTCCTTTGAAACATCAAAAGTTTATTTTGCAATTTATTACTTCACAAATTTATACATAATATGTGAATTATTACTTCACAAATTTATACATAATTTGCGAAGGATCATATCTCAATTTCACAATAACTCCTTTATTTGACTTTTGGTATTTAGCTTTGGCTTTTCATCATTACATCCTGAACACCACATTTTTCATATCCGGGAACTTTTGATTTAACAATTCTGTTATTTCAATTTAAAAATATATTTAAAGGATAACAGCACTCCTGCAATAACTAAACTAACGTAATTGGTTTTATTATTATCCCAGCTTAAGTCACTAAAATCCAATTGAGAAATGGAAATTGCTGCCAATACAATGATGATAATTGTTAAAAAAGACAGCTTTGAAAAAAAAGGTTTCATAGACTAAAGGATTGTTTAACTACATCCTGAATATACCATTTTTCATATCAGGATATTTCATATTCAAAGAAGCGGCAATCCCCAAAGCAATAATTTTCCTTGTGTCAACCGGATCAATAATTCCATCATCCCACAATCTGGAAGTACTGAAATATGGAGATCCTTCTTCTTCATATTTTTTCAAAATTTCTGCTCTTAACTTTTCACGTTCATTGGGGTCCATTTCCTGTCCACGGGCTTTTAGTTGTTCTTCTTTTACTTGAATTAAAACACCGGCAGCTTGTTCTCCACCCATTACAGAAATTCTTGCATTAGGCCACATAAACAGGAACCTTGGATCATAGGCTCTTCCAGCCATGGCATAATTTCCCGCACCAAACGAACCACCAAAAACAACTGTAAATTTCGGCACATCAGCATTGGCCACAGCATGGACAAATTTTGCCCCATCTTTAGCTATTCCACCATGTTCATATTGTTTGCCAACAATGAAACCGGTAATGTTTTGCAAAAACAGGATAGGTATTTTCCTAGATTGACAAAGTTCAACAAAATGAGCTCCTTTTAAAGAAGACTCCGAAAACAGCACGCCGTTGTTCGCTAAAATCCCGATT
>JAUVJI010000038.1 GCA_030596605.1 Bacteroidales bacterium | reverse complement strand
TTTTTCAAAGCTTTCGGGATAAAAAAGCTGCGAGTAAATATCTTTCATTTATTCACAAAATTTTACCGGGAAGTTTTGAGGTAACTAAATAATTTTATTAACCTTAAAACTTTTATCAAATGAGAAAAAATTACATTTTAGCGACAATGTTTTCGCTGGTGTTTTCAGTTAGTCTGATAGCACAAACTTATGTTAAACAAGTTATCATCGGTAATGGTGGTATTTATGGGAACCCTGACGATCATGTAACTGTGGCGTCATACAATCCTGACGACCAGACTACAACGGCCTTTGGTGATATCCTGCGGGAATCTATTCAGGATTTAATTATCCACAACAATTATGTTTATGTTACTGCTGAAGATTCAATTTGTAAATTTGATATTGATTCTTATCAAAAGGTAGTATCTGTTTTTGAGAGTAACCTCCACCGCTTGTTTTACCATGAAGGATTTTTGTTTGTCAGTCGTCGTAGTGATATTAACGGCGCTCCGGCTGATGGTATTTATCTGAAAATTTATAATGCAGAAAATTTGACACTTGTTGCTGCTATTGAAGGAATTTCTTCTGATGCTTCAGGAATTATTGTTGCACAAGATACAGCTTATGTGGCAGTATCGGGCGACTGGCAGGCAACGGAAGGGAAATTTGCTGTTATAGATTTAGGAACCTATAGCCTTGAACGTGAAATGAATTTTGGGACAGAAGCCGTTGGTATTTATGACCTGTTTACAGACGGAGAAAAAATTTTTACAGTCAATAAATCTCCGTACATGGCTACAACAGGATCTATTACAACTTATAATGTGGAATCAGCATCATTTTCTACAAATGTTATTAATCATGTTGTAGGGAAAGGGGTTTCATTAGAAGGTAACATATTATATTTGGGATTGGATTATGGTATCGGTTCCTATGACGTTGTTTCAAACCAGGTTCTGCAAAACACCATTGTTCCTGATCCCGGTTCATCAGCTTATATCTATATTGCCGATGCTGCCTTCGATAATATCAACCAGTTGTTTTATGTCACTATAACCGACTATTTTTCAATGGGTGAAGGAAAAATATTTGATATGAGCGGCAATGAGACCGGGACTTTTGAAGCTGATGTGTCAGCTGAAGCAATTGATGTTGATTACAGGATAAATGATTTTGTTTACACTAATCCGGTATCAAATATTAAAGTTTTTCCAAACCCTTTTTCAAATGAAATTCAAATTCATGGTGGCTCTTTTTCAGATTTAAAAGTGCGTAATCTTCAGGGGCAAACAGTATATGAAAAAATGAATGGTGATAGTTTTGATAATATAATTAACCTTTCGGGTTTGAAGGATGGAATTTATTTTCTTGAGTTATATATAAATAATAATGTACTTGTAAAGAAGATTGTGAAGAAGTGATTTGGTATACAATTAGGGTGCACGACAAATTTACTAATAGAACGCAGATGACACGGATTTTACTGATTTTCGCAGATATTTTCTTACCGTTTATCAGTGATTATCCGCTTAATCTGTGTCATCGGTGTTCCATTTTAGAATTTGATATAGAAATTTGTCGTGCACCCTACAATTATACCATATTTAATTTTATGTGAATTTTTTGTAATTTTATTTGAATTGAATTTTTAAATTTAATATCATGCTATCACTCTTTATCAAAGCGGCATTAAAACATGCTAAATACGAAATACTGGAAGATGGGTCATTTTATGGTGAAATACTGGAGTGTAATGGTGTTTATGCACAATCCGATTCACTTGAGAATTGCAGGGCTGAGATAGAAGAAGTTTTAGAAGAATGGATATTATATAGGATTTATAAGAACCTGGAACTCCCTGTAATTGATGGCAGAGAAATAAAAATTAAAGAATTAGCAAGCAAAAATCAGTAAGCCAGAATGGACAAACCTGTAAAATTTTTATTGTTTTTGTTATTTGCATTTTCCTCTTTAATAAATTATGCTCAGTTTCCGCCACCGGCAGGGCAGGAGGGAACTTCAGCAATTCATAAGGATAGCTCTGTTTTTGTAGGTTGGGCTGTTAGTTGTTCAGTGGAGCGCGGGTTTATGGATATATCCAATCCTGAGCTAGGCCAGGTAAGTGTGGGAGATGAAACCCTTGCTATTGGCCAGGCTGATGGCCAGATTATGTCTTTGGGTGATGGGGGCGTAGCTTTGCTCCATTTTGACCAGCCATTGAGAGATGGGACAGGCCCCGATTTTGCTGTTTTTGAAAATGGATTATCAGATGATTTCCTTGAGTTGGCTTTTGTTGAAGTAAGTTCTGATGGCGTTAATTTTTTTAGATTTGGTGCCATTTCATTAACGCAAACTAATACACAGGTTGGCGCTTTCGGGTCATTGGATGCTACAAAATTGAATAACCTTGCCGGCAAATACCGAATTAATTACGGGGTGCCTTTTGATATTGCAGAATTGGAGGATAATTCGCTTTTGAGAAAAGATAGCATAGTAAATATTCGAATTATAGATGTTGTGGGATGTTTGCAGGATGAATACACAACTTATGATTCTCAGTGGAATAAGATAAATGATCCCTGGCCAACCCCTTTTGAATCAGGTGGCTTTGATCTTGATGCTGTTGGCGTAATTCATGATGCATCTACTTCATATGTTAACGAAAATATTATCAGTGAAACAAAGGTTTATCCTAATCCGGCCAGGAACTATATATATCTTGAATTCACAGGGGAAGTGAATATTTTTGATATTGAATTGTATAATGATTTTGGAAATCTTGTAGAGATATCCACTTCTGATATCCAGGATCAAGGTCAGGGAATATTTATTTTCAATATCTCGTTTATTTCTTCAGGTTTATATTTGGTCAGGTTAAGATCAGGAGATCATTTTTTTTCAGAAAAATTTCTTAAGCTATGATCCGATGGCTAATATTGGTTGTTTTTTGTATCCTTATCGGTTCAGTTATAGGCCAAACTCCGGAAAGCGATTCTGTAGTCAAGTTATCTGGAATTGAAATTTCGGCAGAACGACTTGAACAATTTTCACCCGGACAAAAGGTTCAAAAGATCGACAGTCTTACATTGACCTTAAATCAAAACCTGAGCCTCAGTGAAATTTTATCCAGAAATACTACTATCCAGTTAAAGAATTATAATTACAACGGATTAAGTTTGATCTCTTTCAGAGGTACATCTGCAAATCATACAGGAATATACTGGAGTGGATTTCAGATCAATCCTGCCAGTACATCTCAGGTTGACCTGGCCCTGATCCCATCAATTTTGTTCAATGATATTTCTGTTGTGTATGGTGGTTCAAGCTCTTTACTTGGGAGTGGAAATATTGGAGGAAGTATTCATCTAAACAATAATCCCGAATTTGCCGAATCATTGACAGGAAATATAAGCCTTGCAAATGGTTCTTTTGGAGAATATAATGCCAATGGCGTTTTTAGAATTTCTAACAATAAATGGTATTCAAAAACCGGTGTTACTTTTAAAACAGCTTTAAATAATTTCACATATGAAAATTTGAACAGGGAATCGGTCAGGCAACAAAATGCCTCATTCTACAATTATGGATTAATACAGGATGTTTACAGGAATTTCAATGAAAATACCATTTTGGGCCTATCACTTTGGTACCAGGAAAATAATCGTGAAATACCTGCAACGATAACAAGCAAACCGAGTGATGCTTCCCAGTTGGATAAATCTCTCAGAGTGGCAATTAATTTTAGGAAATATTTCAAAAGGGGGCAGCTGAACTTTAAATCAGCTTTTATGGATGATTACCTGCATTATAAAGATCCCGATTCAATCTCCAGTATTGCTATAGATTCAAAAATAACCAGTCTTAAATTGATAAGCGAGCTTAGTTATAAATATCAGGTTTTGGAAGGATTTGTTTTAAGTATGGGAGCAAATTATTCATATGAGGAGGGGACATCGGATAATTATACAAGCACTGTTTTCCAGCGTAATGCTTCTGTTTATACATCATGGTTACAAAAATTACCGGTCCCCGGTTGGAACTTGAATGTAAATCTCCGTCAGGATTATTACAATGATTTTGAAAGTCCTTTTTTGTATGCCGTTAGTTTTGAAGGGAAAATATGGAAATGGTTCAGTGGTAAATTGAACTTCTCAAAAAATTTCAGAATTCCCACTTTTCACGACAGGTATTGGGAGCCAGGTGGTAACCTCCATCTAAAACCGGAAGATTCAAAAAATGCAGAAGCAACATTGGTTGTAGAAGCAGGGAAGAAATTAAGGGCGAAATTCCTCTTTACAGGATATAGCTCAAAAGTCAATAATTGGATATTATGGGTTCCTGATGGTATAATATGGTCTCCTCAAAATGTTCAGAAAGTTTGGGCCAGAGGATTAGAGTTTGATGGAGGTATAAACTTTACATGGCTTAAAATAAACACGATGATCAATGGCGGATATACCTTTGCCCGTTCGACCAGTGAAATTAAACAGGGACCCAATGATGACTCCTATCAAAAGCAACTATTGTATGTTCCGGAGCATAGGTTTTATTTTAATACTTCATTTGCTTTCAAGGGATTTGTCCTGAATTATAATCATTCGTACACAGGGCTTAGATATACAACATTGGACAATAATGAATTTTTACCTGCTTATGTTTTAGGAAATATCACGTTTAGAAAGGATTTTAAAATTTCCAGTCATATGGTAGGATTACAGTTTGATATTAATAATATTTGGAACGAAGATTACCAGGCAGTTCTTTATTATCCAATGCCTGGTCGATCATATAAAATTGCAGTTAACTTTTTATTCAATAAAGTAAAATGACTATGAAATCAATTAAAAAAAATTCAATTTTAATTTTAGGCTTATTTCTGCTAGGTTCTCTGGTATTAAGTTCATGTAATAAAGAAGAAGATGAGCCACCGGTTCCACCAGATACTTCAGGCTATTCGAACGGAGTTTTTATTATTAACGAAGGCCCTTTCCAAACTGGAACTGGGACAATAACCTATCTTAGCCGCGATGGGTCAGGAATTGAGGATCATATATTTCAAAAAGCAAATAATTTAATTCCATTAGGAAATATTGTCCAATCGATGACCCTGGTTGAAGATAAAGTTTATATCGCCGTAAACAATGCCAATAAAATTGAAATCGTCAGCCTGAAAACATTCCAATCGGTTCAGACGCTAGAAAATATAACTTCTCCAAGGTATATTGCTTTTGAAGGTACTGATAAAGCGTATATTTCTTGCTGGGACAATACTGTCAAAATTATTAACACTGATGGATATGAAGTTTTGGGACAGATTGATGTGGGAACCGGACCTGAAAAAATGCTGCATGATGATCAAAAATTATGGGTGCTGAATCAGGGAGGGTTTGGTGTCGACTCAACGATTACCATTATTGATACTCAAACAGATCAGGTAATTAATACAATGCAGGTTTATGCGAAACCAACAGGAATTCAAAAAGGATTGAATGGTTTTATATGGGTGATGTGTTCAGGAAAGGGCTGGAACGGATTTCCGGCACCGGATGATACAGAGGGACACCTGATTTGCATCGACCCTGATAGTTATACTTTTATTGTAGATATAGCTTTCCCATCATCTTCAGAGCATCCCGAAAAACTTGCAGTTGATAATCTCAGAGAACTTTTATTTTATAATTACACGGATGGCATTTATAAATTTAATATGAACAATAATTCACTTGAAACAGAAGCATTTATTAAACGGCCATCTATGTTTTACGGGTTGGGATTTGATAAAGTGGGAGATGTGATCTACGCTTCTGATCCGTTGGATTATGTACAAAATGGAATGGTCTATAGATATAATCCTGAGAATGGATCAGTTATCGATTCTCTTGAAGCAGGAATTATTCCGGGTGAATTTCTTTTTACAGAAAAAAATATCACTAAAAAATCCGACTAATTTATTTAGTAAAGAACTCAGAGATCCCAAACCAAAAAATTAGCATTGGGATTTATTTTGACACTATTATTTTCTTTGCCTGAACCTGATTATCGAACTCAACTTTGCAAAAATAAATGCCATTAGGGATAGTTGAGGCATCCCACAACAGGTTATGTCTTCCCTCTTGAAAAAGTTTGTTGGCTAAAACACTTATTTTTTTACCATTCAAATCATAAATGGTTATTATTATCATTGCATTAGATGTTATTGAAAATTCAATATTAGTGTTGTCTCTAATTGGATTAGGAAATATCTGAAGATTAGTTTTATCTAACTCATTAATAGGCACTATTTGGGATGGCTTTTCACCTAATTTAAGCACAAAAAAATCATAAGAAGAAGTGCCAGCAATAGCATAACCACTATCATATGTGGGTTTGATTGACTCTGGATAATTATACCTGTTATTATCTCCATAAGTGTTATCCCATAAAAAATTTCCATTTTTATCTATTTCCACGACATAAATACAATTCGATGAAAAGCCAAGTTTTCCGGTAATCATTATTGTACCTGCGTTTGTGTATGTACCAGAACAATAATAAGTGGAGCAATATTCATCTCCGTATCCTTTTGTCCACAGGATTTCGCCATCGGATTTCATTTTAATTACATAAATACAATTTGGTAATTCTGAATGCCCCGATCCAATTACATATATTGTATCATAATCAATAAGTATATCTTTAAAATAAGTTTCGGAAAAATCAAGTTCATACATTGTGTCAATTGTCCACAAAGTATCTCCGTTTGAATCGGTTTTGATAAACATTGAAAATGGAATACCGAATCCTGAATAGTATCCAGAAGTAAGCATATATCCCCCATCCGATGTTTGCTGCACGCAAAAACTCGAAAGAGAACAAAAAGGATCATCAAAAATGTAATAACGAGTCCAAATAGTATCTCCATATTGGTTCGTTTTCATTAGAAAAAGATCTAATCCACTACCAGTAGGATTGCCGGTAATTATCAAATCGGTATTCGACAACTCCTGTAATGAAGCAATTTCACCAAAATTATTTCCATAGGATTTCGTCCATATTGTATCTCCACTTTCATCCATTTTTACCAGCCAGGCCGATCCATTATATCTGCCCCCTATTAAATAATTAGTATCTGATGTATTAATAATTTTTCTGAATCCATCAGATTCGGGAGTACTATAAAATTGTTCCCATAATAACTGGCCAGCTTTATCAGTGCTGATTAAATATGCATCATGATCGTTTCCATCAAGTTGTCCAACTACCAAATATCCTGAATCATACTTTGGAATGATATCAAAGGCACGTACATGCATAGAATCATAATCATAATAATGCATCCAAAGGCTATCAAGGGGTTGGCCATTTACATTAGGTACTTGCGAGATTATCAAAAAGCTTATTGAAGATAGAAATAAGTGTCGAATGATTCTTTTATTCATCGGTTTGAGGTTTTAATATCAAAGATACGAAATATTATATTATTCATTTAAAAAGTAAAATGAAAAGTATACCCTAATTGATCTCAACTTTTATATTTTTGCTGTCTCAAAAAATAATCAGAAAGAAATATTTCACTATGAAAACAAAAGTTGAAATTACCTGGACTAAAGATATGGCTTTTGAAGCCACTGTAAACGATCATAAAATAATAATAGATGCTGATGAAGCAGTGGGAGGAAAGGACCGTGGCCCTCGCCCGAAACCTTTAACATTGGTTTCATTAGGCGGTTGTACCGGGATGGATGTGATTTCCATCCTAACTAAAATGCGTGTAAAACCTGATTATTTTAACGTCGAGATTGAAGGAGAGTTAACAGAAGAACATCCGAAATATTATCACACCATCAGAATAAACTATATCTTCAGAGGAAAAGACCTGCCGATGGAAAAGTTGGAAAAAGCGGTAACATTATCACAGGACAGATATTGCGGGGTAACGGCTATGCTTGACAAAGCAGCTAAAATTGAGCATAAGATCATTATTAAAGAGTAAACTTAATGTTTGATGTTTGATTCTCTCTTCTAACTTCTGACTTCTGACTTCTCTCTTCTGTCTTCTAACTCCTGACTTCCATCTTCTCAACCAACACTTTCAATAACCTCCTTCAACTCATTTAATATCATTGCTGTAGCTCCCCATACAATATGGCCTTGTACATCAAAATACGGAGCGTTTATTCTGTATCCTCTTATGTTCAGCAAGGTTTCTTTACGAAGGTTTTTATCGAAAAGGAAGTCAAGATTGGTTTCTATAATTTTTTCCACTTCGCTCTTATCCGGTTTAAAATCAGGTCGTATCTCAGAATATCCAACGACAGGCAAAACTTGAAAGTTACTTGGAGGAATATACATTTCTGACAAGGTACCGATTACAGTTACATTTAAAGGGTCAATGTTTACCTCCTCAAACGATTCACGCAATGCTGTTTCTAAAATCGAATTATCAGTTTTCTCCTGCCGTCCACCCGGAAATGAAACCTGGCCGGAATGCACGCCATCATATGTTTGACGTAATATAAGAACTGTTCTGATCTGATCATCTGCTGGGTAAAGCAGGATCAATATCCCGCTGGGAATAGCATTTGATAAATCATAATCCGATTTTAAATCATCCAGCCTCACCTTAGAGGCCATTTTCATTTGAGCCTGCTTTCCGGGTAATGGTAATTTCAACCTGTTTTTCAAGGGAAATATAAAATGATTAAAATCTTCTTTGTTTTTAATAAGTCCGATATTTCTCACGGCTTTAAAATTACAAAATATGATTATCAGTGGCGCTATCATTAGCAACAATATTTTGGTTTTGAAATTTTTAAGTAATTAATACTCTTAAATAAATATTATTTATTAATTTTAGAGCTGAATTTTTATGACTGTTTTATGACAAAGGAGAAAACTAAATCAGTCGGAAACACTGATGAACTTGAAGAAAGTTTAAAAGATCTGATTCTATTTAATGACGAAGTCAATACTTTTGATTTTGTAATTGATACGTTGGTAGATGTTTGTGGGCACGATCATATGCAAGCAGAACAATGTGCAATGGTTGCCCATTATAACGGCAAATGCCCTGTAAAATCAGGTACTTTTCATGAATTAAAACCGGTTCATGATGAAATGAGCAATAGAAAATTAACCGTATCTATTAACTAATAAATTATGACCTGGACTATTATAGCAGTTTTAATTATTGTGGGATTTCTTTTCCTTCTGTTGGAAATCCTTGTTTTACCCGGTACAAACATTGCAGGTATTCTTGGATTTGTACTGATAGGAGTGGGTGTGTGGCAGGCTTATGATGTTTATGGAGGTAAGGCAGGTACTATTACGCTGGGCGCTACAATCCTGCTGTCTTTTCTGTTTTTATACTATGCACTGAAATCGAAAACATGGAAAAAGGCTACTTTAAAGAAAGAGATAACCAGCAAAGTAAATGTTATAGATAAAGACAATATTAAAGTCGGAGACCACGGAATAACAATTTCACGGATTAACCCCATGGGCAAAGCAAAAATAAATAACGAATATTTTGAAGTCAGGTCATCCGGGGAATTTATCAATGAAGATACTGAAATAGAAGTAACACATATAAATATAACAAAATAACAATAAAATCTAAATCAACTTAAAAATGGAAGCAAACGTATTTATTATTATTGCAATTGGTATTGCATCGCTTTTCGGGCTATGGATCATTTTCTATTTTATTCCGGTCGGATTATGGTTTACAGCGCTATTATCAGGAGTTAGAATATCCTTACTTCAATTGGTTTTTATGCGCTGGCGTAAAGTGCCGCCGCAAGTTATTGTCCGCAGCATGATATCCGCAACAAAAGCCGGATTACATCCAAACAGGGATGAACTGGAAGCGCATTACCTTGCGGGAGGTAACGTTGTCTCTGTCATAAATGCTTTAATATCTGCCGACAAGGCGAATATTGAATTGGATTTTAAAACTGCTACAGCCATTGACCTTGCCGGTCGGGATGTTCTGGAAGCTGTTCAAATGTCGGTTAACCCAAAGGTGATTGATACACCCCCTGTTACAGCAGTTGCTAAAGATGGTATTCAGTTGGTCAGTAAAGCCAGGGTAACGGTAAGGGCTAACATTAAACAATTAGTTGGAGGTGCCGGTGAAGAAACTGTTCTTGCAAGAGTAGGAGAAGGGGTTGTTTCTTCTATCGGTTCTGCCGATTCGCATAAATCTGTTCTTGAAAACCCTGATTCTATTTCGAGGGTGGTATTGGACAAAGGATTGGATTCTGGTACAGCTTTCGAAATCCTTTCCATCGATATTGCAGATATAGATATTGGTAAAAACATTGGAGCAGTGTTGCAAATGGACCAGGCAAATGCCGATAAAAATATAGCACAGGCCAAAGCAGAAGAAAGAAGGGCTATGGCTGTTGCATTGGAGCAAGAAATGAAAGCCAAAGCACAGGAGGCAAGGGCAAATGTTATTCAGGCTGAAGTTGAAATTCCAATAGCTATGGCTGATGCATTCAGAAGCGGTAACATGGGTATTATGGATTATTATAAATTTAAAAATATCCAGGCTGATACACAAATGAGAGAATCCATTGCTGAACCAACAACTGGTAAGAAAAAAGATACAAAAGAAGGGAAGGATACGGCTTAATAGAAAACTATTCTGTACAGAACTATAGCACCAAAATAAGTTAAGTAGGAGAAATCTTGATTAGGATTCTTCATCAGAATTTTATATTTTTATTTAAAAAATAAAACCTAATAATGCTATGTCCTTATACAGAAATGGAAAAATTAACTTAACAAAAATATTTACAGGAAAAATCATGCCCTATTTTGTAAATCCTGTTCTGATAGTTTTATTTGCATTTTACAGTTCTATGTTAATGTGCCAGTCATGGTCCCAACCTGTTATTGCCTCAACTACCGGTGGCATAAATCAATACCCTGACATGACAATTGACACAAATGGGGTAATACATTTGGTGTGGATGCATAAATATGAACAATGGTTTACTAAAATATTTTACAACCGCTCAATGGATAATGGGGTAACCTGGAGCACTGAAGTAGATATTTCAAAAAATGACAGCATTTATTCATACCAACCAAAAATTGCATGTAACGATACAGGCAGGATATTTGTAAGTTATGACTTCAATGTTTATAATAGCGAAGTTTATCTGTCGAGTTATGAAAATGGGCAATGGGACTACCCGGAGCTTGTTTCAGAAGGATTATCGGGGAATTCCTACAACAATAAAGCTGTT
Source organism: Bacteroidales bacterium (assembly GCA_030596605.1). Lineage (GTDB taxonomy): Bacteria > Bacteroidota > Bacteroidia > Bacteroidales > JAADJA01 > JAADJA01. Next base: position 20,205 of record JAUVJI010000038.1, on the reverse strand, counting down.
GTTGATAACGATGGCCGCTTTTATGTTTTTTGGTACAATACATTCGGTGTTTATTATTACAAATATCTTGAAAATGGTATTTGGAGTGATTTGATATGTCCTTTTTGTAATAGTACCGGAGTGTATAGTCTAACTGATTTTGCAGTTGATAAAGACGAAAATATTCATTGGGCAGGTGCTTTTTATTACCAATCAAACCCTGTTGAATCAAGATTGACATATTATTTTTATAATAAGCAGGAAGAATTATGGGACACTCCTGAAATAATAACTGCCAATTTTGTTAAACCAGACAAAGACATAGCTCTTGATAATGCTCAAAACCCTCATGTGGCCTGGAGAGAAAGAGAAAATGTGCCTATACCTGAGCACGATTATACATTTTACAAATATTATGACGGAGAAAATTGGACAGAACAGGAAATAGTGGTTGAAGACCCGTGGGAACAGCAGATAGCAGTTGACGGCTACAACAATGTTCATGTTATAGATCGCGAAAAGACCCCTGGCGAGGGTTTGCAACTGGTGCATTACAGAAAGATTGACAACCAATGGGTGGGCATGGTGATTGATACGGCAGGATATGCGTTTTTTGATGTAAAACTGTTGTACCACAACAACATGCTTTTTCTTTCCTATGTTAAAAACGAGCAACCAGGCGACAGCCTTCCTGTATATTTAACACGATTTGAAATAATTACAGGTGTTGAGAAATACAAAGAAGAAAACCGGGTACCTTCATATAGGCTTTACCCGAACCCTTTCAGTAAATCAATAAATATTGAATTCATTACCAAAACCCAAAGTAAGGTAAGAATTTATATTATTGATTTGCAGGGCAGGCTGGTGAAGGAAATCGAAAACTCAACCTTACCCCGGGGAAAGCATGTTTATAGCTGGGATGGTAAGGGAATAAACAGCAATAAAACTTCTAATACATCCTATTTGATACGAATGCAATCAGGCAGGTATATAATAACCAGGCCTATACAATATATTAGTTATTAATATCAAAACTTTATGCTATGAAAAATTTATGGATTATCACAGCAACATTGTTTATTACCTTATTTATTTTCACTCATTCCTTTTCACAGGAGAAATATGCAATAATAATTACCGGAGACTATGCCGCAGTCAACGGAACCTGGTCTATAGCTAACGGGGTAAGCGATAATCCCATGGAAGAGTTCTGGAACGATACTTATCTTATGTGGGAGTTACTTTATGATATGGGATTTTCCTTTGATAACATTTATGTTTTGTTCGCAGATGGGGAGGATTATATTTTTGATGGACAGAACAACAGGTACAAAGCATTATACAATGGCCAGGATTATGTTACAGACCTTGCTGCAACGAAAGAAAATGTTGAAACAGTTTTAACCGGCCTGGCAGAAGGCACCAATGGATACCCACAGGTTACTGAAGATGATTTTTTCTTTTTGTTTACATTCGATCATGGCAGTTATACCACAGGAGTGGACTGGGACCCGGGCGAAAGGCATACCTTATTGTGTTTAATCGGATATGACTTTACAATACCACCTGAGGAATGGGACGAGGAACATTCTATTGCTGACTTTGAGATGCAGGCGTTGCTGGGCAATATAAATGCTGTAAAAAAACTTGTTGTTATGCAGCAGTGTTATTCCGGAGGGTTCATCCCTTACCTTGAAGGTTCCAATTCAATAATTTGCACAGCAGCAAGCGAGCTAAAAGCTGCTAACAGGGTAGATGAATTATATTTTGATGACATTGATTAAATGAGTAATGCTGAATTAAATAATAAGCGAGTCAGAGAAATATACAGAGAGCTGCTTGAAATTTGTAAACCGTTTATCAAAAAGAACGAAGTATTACAATTACGTAAAGCTTTTGAGCTGGCATTACAATTTCACAGGCCACACTGGGAAGAAACCGGTGAAGATTATATTTATCATTCATTAGAGGTAGCTAAAATTGCTTTGAAAGAAATAAATCTGGGAATCCCTTCTGTTGTTTGTGCCCTGTTGCATAATGTTGTCGATAACCAAACCATTAAAATTGGAGATGTAAAAGAGCAATTCGGGAATGAAATTGCTGTAATAGTTACTGGATATATTAAACTGTCGGATATACAAACAGAAAAAATATCAGTCCATTCCGAGAATTTCAGGAAATTATATCTGTCCTTGGTTAAGGATATCAGGGTAATACTGATAAAACTTGCGCATCGCCTTTTGGATATGCGTAATTTTAATTATCTGCCTGAAGCAAAGCAGAAGCGATTTCTTCTCGAAGTTAATCATATATATATTCCAATAGCCCACCGGTTGGGATTGTATAATATTAAAACTGAACTTGAAGACCTTTGGTTAAAGCATTCGATTCCGGTAAAGTATACCTCAATCGAGAAAAAGTTAAAGGAATCGAGAACAAAGCAGAAAGCATATATTCAGGATTTTGTTAATCCGATTCAAAGGGAACTGATCAAACAGGGATTTGACGCTGAAATCAAGGGCAGGCCAAAATCAATCCACAGTATCTGGCACAAAATGAAAAAGCAAAATGTGGAATTTGAGGAGGTTTATGACTTGTTTGCCATCCGTATTATCATTGAAAGCTCAAAGAAAAATGAAAAAGCCGACTGCTGGAGGGTTTATTCAATAGTAACTGATATTTATAAACCCAATCCTCAACGGCTTCGTGATTGGATATCGTCACCTAAAGCAAGTGGTTATGAATCATTGCACACCACTGTTGTTGGCCCGAATGGAAAATGGGTGGAAGTACAAATCCGGTCTTTAAAAATGGATGAAATTGCTGAACAGGGACTGGCTGCTCATTGGCGATACAAAGAAGATGGAGCGAAGAAAGATCAGGAAGCCTGGATGAGCAGGATCCGTGAAGTAATTGAAAATCCTGAATTAGAAGCATTGGATAAGCAGGATGTTTCCAAAATAGAACTTTACTCTGATAAAATATTTATTTTTACACCTGATGGTGATCTTAAAAAATTGCCCAAAGGCGCTACCATACTTGATTTTGCATATGAGATTCATACAAGTGTTGGTGATATGTGTAATGGCGCCAGGGTGAACAATAAAATTGTTCCTATCCGGTATGTACTGCAAAATGGGGATAAAGTGGAGATCATCACTTCGAAGAATCAAAAACCAAAACTTGACTGGCTGAATTTTGTCATTACCAATAAAGCCAAATCGAAGATCAAAAGGTCTATCAAGGAGGAAAAGTACCAGGAAGCTGAGATGGGGAAGGAGATGCTCCGAAGGAAATTGAGGAACAGGAAAATTCAATTCAATGATGCCATCATAGATAAACTGATCAAGCAATACAAATTAAAATCATCTGTCGATTTGTATTATTTGATTGCTATTGAAAAAATAGATCTCACTGACATTAAAAAAACAATCTCTGATACAGCAGATGAATCAGCAAAACCGGCAGGGAAGGAACAGGAAGCAGTTGTAAACAAAGAAATTAGAACGGATAAGGAACAGGGCAAAGATTTTATGCTTATTGATGACAGCATTGACAACCTTGATTATGATTTGGCAAAATGCTGTAATCCAATTTCGGGTGATGCGGTTTTTGGTTTTGTTACCATTGGGAAAGGAATAACAATTCATCGAATCAATTGCCCCAATGCCCGACAATTATTATCAAAATACCAATACAGGGTCATTGATGTAAAATGGCGTAAAACGGATGAACGTAAAACTTACTTGACCACATTGCATGTTTCAGGTGATGATGAAGTGGGCATTTTGAATAATATAACTCAGGTTATTTCAAATGATTTTAAGGTAAATATGGTATCCTTAAATGTGGATTCGCGAAAGGATGGAAAATTCAAAGGCAGGTTTAAGATCAGTGTAAAAGATACTGATCACCTCGAAAAGTTAATATATAAAATCCTAAAAGTAAAGGGTGTAAAAAAAGCTATCAGGTCGGAAACTGAGGAATAATACCGATTAAACATTAAATGAAACTAAAAGAAGGTAAAACTTATCCATTTAGTATTACCGGGCTTGTTACATTGCCTGACAAGGTTGATTATTTTGTTTTAACTGATCCGAACAATGTAAAGCATTTACTTGCGATTATATTTTATCTTCATTATAATTTTAAATTTGGTCAACAAATAAATTGCAGGATAGATAAAATAAATTGCAGCGGCAAAATTTTCATCGAGCCGGAACACCCGCACTATAAGCTCAATCAATCATATTTTTTTCCTTACTTAAGGACGGAAGAATATAAAGATGGACAATGCAAACCGGAACGATATGCATTTTTCAGTGATGCCTTTGGAAATGAGATTAAAATGCCTGTGGATGATTTGCCTGGTGATTATGAGGCCAAGCAAAAAATAAATTTCTTAATCACAAGGATAAAAAAAGGAAAGGTCTATATTTCAAGGAAAATTGTTAAGGAGATTTACAATGAATTTAATGAAGGAAAAGAATACCCTTTTATCATATCGCAATTCAAAAAACATCCTGGTAAACGAAGTTATTATGTCATTAAATCACAAAGCGGATTAACCTTTAAGCTTAGAAGAAAATATTATAAAAAATATAATTTTGAATTGGGACAAACTATTTATTGCCGGTTGGTTAGTGAAGGTGAAGACCGGTATTTAGAACCCAGGCACCCTTTTTATAAAATAGGGAAGGAATATAAGTTTATGATAAAAAATATTGAATATATCGACGAATACCCCGATATCAAAAAGCAGGCGTTTATTCTTAAAAATAAATACGGTAAGGATAGTATAGTTCTGATTGAGAATGTGAATAAAGAGAAGATTCAGGATGGAAAACTTCAATGCCGGGTGGAAGATATAAGAAAAAGCAGATTATATTTAAAACCAATTTACAATTAGCCTGTCCATTTTGGATGGGCTTTTTTATTATTTTTGGATGGTTAATAATCTATATAAACCGGCACTATGAAAAAAATAATTTTATTGACCATTTTTGTATCAGGTTTATTATTAATTGTCCGCTCTCAACCTATAACTTTTGAATTTTGTTATGGTGGTAATCATGCTGATGCCGCATACTGTATTCAGGAATTACAGGAAGGCGGTTATGTTATTTCCGGACATACCAGGGGAGATGATTACCATTACAGTATCAGTCTCGTAAAAATTGATGAAATTGGGAATGTGATCTGGAATGAAACTTATGGCTTAAGTAATGTAGCCTGGACGGCCTTAACATCCGGTAAATATGTTCAGGTAACATTAGATCAAAATTTTATTGTGGCCGGAAGTGATGATGGAGAAATGTGGATATTGAAAATAAATTCAGCTAACGGCAATGTTATTTGGGACAAAACTTTTGTTAATTATACAGCCCGTTGTATTGAACCTTTAAGTGATGGTTCGTATATAGTTTGTGGTTGTAAAAAAATCACAGAAGAAGATTCGGACTTAATGGTAATGAAATTGAATAATAATGGAATCTTGACTTGGTCGAAGTTATATGGCGGTGATGAATATGATATCGGTAAATCAATAAAACAGACTTTCGACAATGGATATATTGTGGCTGGCAGAACTAAGTCGTATGGAAACGGTGACTCAGATATTTGGTTAATAAAGCTTGATGAATTTGGTGATATGCAGTGGTCGGTAACTAAAGGAGGCACCGGACAGGATTACGCAAGTTCGGTAATCCAATTTACCGATAGCTGTTATGTTATTGCTGGAAGTACATCAAATGTATTTATGAATGTAATGAAATTTGATACCAATGGTGTTTTACTGTGGAATAAAAATCTTGGAGGTACCTGCTATGCAAGCTGTGTTCAGCAAACAAACGATGGAGGATTAATTGTTTCCGGTCACAAACTTGTAGCCAACAGTGACTATGATTACAGGATATACAAATTAAAAGATGAAGGAAATGTGATTTGGAGCCGGGATTTTGGCTACAATGGTTCAGATCATGCCTGGCATGTTATTCAGGCTTCGGATGGTGGTTATGCTGTTGCAGGTGAGTCATGGTCATGTGATCCAAATTCTTCAAGCATGTGGATTCTAAAACTGGATGAATATGGCAATTTATTGACTGAAATAAATAATAACAAGGTTAACAATTTAATCAAATGTTATCCTGTACCTGTAAAACAATATTTAAATGTTGTTGTTGGCGTAAATTGCGAGGATGAATTGCAATTTCAATTATTTAATTTAAGCGGACAAAAGGTATTTGATGAGGAAGCCCGTATAAAGGGATTAAATAATACTTTCACTATTGACTTAACCGGATTTTCAGATGGAATATATTTTCTGAATGTAACAGGCAATGATATTTCATTTACCAAAAAAATAATTATAAGCGGTGTCAGAAACTAATATTTAAAGAACATAAGTTTAAAACTTAAAATAATTTATTGGACCTTATGACTAATTATCTGAATTCCACTTTCAATTTTGTAGATCACCTATTGGTTTCAGCTTTAGACGAGTTGCCTTTGTGGTCAGCACCTTTCGGTTTAAAATTATTTGAGACAATTAAACTTAAGAAAAATATCAAAGTTCTGGATATTGGTTTTGGTACCGGTTTTCCAATCCTGGAGGTAGCTATGAGGGTGGGTGATACATGCAAGGTTTATGGAATCGATCCCTGGAAAAGTGCCATTGAAAGAGCCAGTCAAAAAATGCAACAATACGAAATCAATAATGTTGAATTAATTGAAGGAGTTGCTGAGAATATTCCTCTCCCTGATAATTCCATTGATTTGATAATTAGCAATAATGGGATTAATAATGTTGAGGATTTGAGCAAAACCCTGTCGGAATGCAAACGTGTTGCAAAACCGGGAGCACAAGTAGTGGCTACAGTAAACCTCGAAACTACGATGGCGGAGTTTTATGATGTTTTCAAGGAGGTACTTCACAAAATGGGATTGCATGAAGAAATTGAAAAAATGCAAGATCACATTTATTTAAAAAGAAAGCCACTTTCGGAATTGATCAATTTATTTGAAAGCAAAGGTTTTAAAATAAAAAACATCAATCATGATGAATTTAAGTTCAGGTATGTCGATGGAACCACCATGCTGAATCACTATTTTATCAGGCTCGCATTTATGGATAGCTGGAAGGAAGTGGTTCCGGATGTGAACCTGACAGATGTCTTTAAAAAAGTAGAAAAAAGATTAAATCGAATTGCAGAAGAAAAGAGTGAACTTGTTTTAACGATTCCGTTTGTGGTTATTGATGCAAAATGGTCCAGTATCAAATAAATTTTTACAATTTTAGGCTAAGTTATAATTTTGATGTATAAAAACAGTTTCTGTTATATATTAAATTGCAAGAACTTATAGAGCTTTTATGAAATTGAAATTCGTACTATCAATAATTATGCTGCTAGCATCTGCCTTCTCATCCAATTCTCAACACCTCACATTTTCTGCTGATTCCGTACAAATGAAACGATGTGGAAATGGGAGTTATATAATAAAAAAAGATAGTATTTTTTATAAAAAAGATGTGCCAGTATGGAGTTGCATTGCATTTACACAACCTGAATTAGTTGAATGTGATATCACTTCTTTTGAAGTATTGAAAAATGGTTACGCAAAAGATAAAGACAATGTCTTTTACAATGAAATTAAAATAAATAAAGTTGATTACCATAGCTTCTCTATTCTGGAAATTAATCAATCTTTTTCAAAGGATAGATGGGCTGAACCATATTCGCATATTTATAGATATTATGCAAAGGATAGATATCATGTTTTTTATGGAGAGAAAATCCTCAAAAATGCTGAACCGGAGACTATTGAATTGTTATCCCCGATATATATAAAAGATAAAAGACATGCATATTTATGGGGTAGCATTATCAGCAACAGTGATGCTAACTCTTTCACTTTTATTGGTGGTAGGTTTGCAAAGGATAAAAATCATGTATATCATTTAGGAAAAATAATTTCCGATAATCCCGATTCATTTCAGATAGTAGATTACAAATACAGGTATGCAAAGGATAATGAATTTGCTTACCATTGGCATGGAAGTAACCCAATTCATATTGATACAATTATTGAGGTCAATGTTGAGAATTTTAAACCTCTGACTCATTATAGGGCAACTGATGGTGAACATATTTATTGGTTTGGTCAATTAATTCCTTATGCAGATATAGAAACGTTTAAGGTGATTAACAAAGATTACTCTTTAGATAAGAATTTTGTGTATTATAGGATCAAAAAAGTTTCTGGAGCTGATCCACATAGCTTTGTTTTTTTGAAGTATTATTGGGGTAAAGATAAGGATTATATTTACCATATGGATGTTAGAAGAGAAGATATTGATTATAAGTCTTTTTCAGTTGAAAATCACCCAAGGGACAAATATTATATTTATGATACTTATCAAGGAGAAAGAATAAAGGAAGTTGAGAAAGATTAAAGTATAGGTTTTTAATTTTAAGCGATTTCTAATTCAGTTTATATTTATTCAAAGTATATGATAGCAAAAACACTTACACCCCCATATTACGCCGTAATATTTACTTCCATTAAAAAAGTGGAAGATGATGATTATAATCAAATGGCAGAAAAAATGCTTGAACTTGCAAATAAACAGTCGGGATTTTTGGGAGTTGAATCAGCAAGAAATGAAATTGGCATAACCTTATCATACTGGAAAGACCTTGAATCCATCAAAAACTGAAAGCATCATGCAGAACATACCATAGCCAGGGATCTGGGACGAACAAAATGGTATCGTGAATTCAAAGTAAGGATCTGCAAGGTTGAACAAGATTATGACTTTTCTGTTGATGATAGTCACTAATTTAAAATGAATAAAGTCATTGGAATAGGAGGAGTAAGTAACTCAGGTAAGTCAAGATTTGCCGAAATATTAAAAGTAAATCTTCCGGACAAAAAGGTAAAAATCATTTGCCAGGATGATTATATACATCCGCAATACGAAATACCACAGATAAAAGATCACATAGATTGGGAATCCCCCGAATCCATCAATTTTATAGCATTTAAAGAAGCCATCCTGAACTCAAAGGAAATTTTTGATATTGTAATCGCTGAAGGCTTTCTTGCTTTTTACGATCCTCGAATAAATTTGCTTTATGACAACAAGATATTTATAAAGATATCGAAGGAAACCTTTCTTAAAAGAAAAAGAAAAGATCTTCGGTGGGGGAAAGAACCGGAATGGTATATCAAGCATATCTGGCAACGTTTTTTGAAAAACGGCCAGCCTTTGGCTGATAAGAAAAAGCTTTTGATAATTAATGGAGAAGTTGAATTTGATGTGAAGAAGATAATTGAAATTATGCAGTTGGCCTAATCCAAATAATCCATTCTTTTCATCTATCTCGAAATAATGATCTTTTGCGAAAACGCCAGATTTCCAGATGTTAGATGTAGTAGATATAATCCAGGTGGTAAATCTTCTACTCTGAAGGACATAACTGATGAACCAAAATCTGATGATATTTCAAAAGATTTAAGCTTTTGTCCTGTATGGTTAAATAAATCAAGAGTAAAATTTTTACCCTGAAAGGAAGGATTTATTTCAAGATTGATTTGATCTGTTACAGGATTTGGGTAAAAAAATATTGGATTAATATCCATATCTTCATCCTGCTCTTCTATTCCTATAATATCAGAATAATAAAGCTCAAGATTCATAACAATATTAAAATATATCTTTTCACCTTGCATAACAACTTCAATGCTTTTATTATGAGGGCTTTCGATCCAAGTGGTTCCATTCCAATTATAAACTATGGCATTTACCTGACTTGAAAGAAAAATATATTCATTTTTATAATCATTCACCCATGCGTCGTTTTCCCAGTATTGAAACAAATCAGACAATTTATTCCAAGCACCATCGTAAGTATAAGTGTATAACCAGTTATTTACCCATACAACATTATCCCAGTCTTGTTTTAAATAAGTCAACAAATTCCCATTAATGTCGAAAGTATAGGAGAATATCTCAAGGTTCACCCATGTGTTATTTACCGAATGTTGTTTTAACAATGTCTGTAAGTTCTGACTATCGTCGTAAGTATATGTTTCAAGCCATGCATTAATCCAAGTACCATTTCCCCAAAATTGATGTAAATCTGTCAACATATTTCCATTGGAATTGTAAGTAAAAGTATATAATTCGCTATTTTCCCAAATGCCATTCCCCCAGTTCCAGACTTGATATAAATCTGTCAACATATTATCATATTCATTATATGTGTAAGAATGAAAAACATAATAAACCAAAATACTATTTTCCCATACTTGAACTAATTTAGTCAACATGTTACTATAGGTATCATATGTGAATGTATTATTCCAAGAATCCACCCAAGTACCATTTACCCAATCCTTTCCAGAATAAGTCAGCTTATTTCCGTTATTATCGTACGTGCTATTATGTAACCAATAATTCACCCATGATCCGCCTTCCCAATGTTGTCTTAAATCTGTCAACAAATTCCCATTTGAGTCGTATGTGTATGTAGATAGTGTATTATTTATCCATGCACTGTTTTGCCAGTATTGAAATAAATAGGTTAACCTATTCCCATTTGAGTTATAAGTATTGTTTATTAAAATGTGATTCACCCATGCATCATTCTCCCAGTATTGAATTAATGTAGATAGACTATTTTCATTGTCATCATATGTATTAATCTCTTTTTTGTAACCATCATATTCATATAAACAAAATACTGAATCCACTTGTATTATTAATTCTGGATTTAATTCGGTTATATATTTTAAATCCAATTCATCAGAGATAGTTGTTTTTTGATTTTGTTCGGGATATACTGACTTCTGTATGAAGATATGGTTAGGGATAACCTCATGTAAAAAATTAGGTTGCTGTTGTGCCAGTAGTGAGTATGTATGTAAGAAAACTAAAAATGAGAAAAGGAGGTTTTTCATAATAATTGCTTTAGTTTATTAGATTGAATTACATGTCAGTTTCAAAGATATTTTCATTGCAACCTTACAGGTTGGAAAAAACCTGTTAGGTTATGCTTTATCCAATTGTTCAAAAACAGAATTTTTGCTGATAAACTCAGGGACAATGGATTTCATTTTCCTTACTATATCAGTATTGTCCTGTGTGTCGAACAATGTTATTAAACCTTCAATATCTTTTGAAACATTTTTGTAATCGTATTCACGCACTTTCCCGATCATGATTTGAGGATGGTGGGTAGGCAGGGTATTCTCTTCGTCATTCAACAACTCTTCATACAGTTTTTCTCCGGGACGAAGGCCGGTGTATTTTATCTGGATATCTCTATCCAGTTCCAATCCTGATAACTGAACCATTCTTTTGGCCAGGTCAACTATCTTAACAGGATTACCCATATCAAACAAATAGATTTCTCCTCCTTTGCCCATCATCCCTGCATCCAATACAAGGCGGCAGGCTTCGGGAATGGTCATAAAATAACGGATAACATCGGGATGGGTAACCGTAATCGGACCACCTTTTTCTATTTGTTTCCTGAATAAAGTCACTGCGGAACCATTTGATCCGAGCACATTGCCAAACCTGGTCGTAATAAAATGTGTGATACCTTTTTGGTTCAGTGTCTGAATATAAATTTCTGCAATTCTTTTGGAAGCACCCATGACATTTGTAGGATTCACAGCTTTATCAGTAGAGATCATTATAAACTTACTTACACCATATTTCATGGCGAGATCAGCAACCATTTTGGTTCCTTTAATATTGGTGTACAAAGCTTCTGAAGGATTATTCTCCATCATGGGAACATGCTTATATGCTGCAGCATGATAAACTAACTCAGGCTTGAATAGTTTAAAAGCATTTTCCATCCTGACTTCATTGCAAATGTCTGCAATAGCAATTTCATATTTTTTATCAGGAAAGTTTTCATTTAGCTCGACCTCAAGTGTAAACATGGCGCTTTCTGCCTGGTCGATCAGAATAACCTTCGCGGGATTAAAATTCAAAATCTGCCTGGTCAACTCACTCCCTATGGAACCTGCAGCTCCTGTAATCATGATCACCTTTCCTTTCAACTCTTTGCTTATATCTTCCTTGTCAAGCTTTATTTCATCACGCTCAAGCAGGTCTTCAATTTTTATTTTTTTAATTTGATTAAAACTGAGTTCGCCATTGATCCAATTAGAAACAGGAGGAACACTTAGTACTTTTGTTTCATATGGAATTGTTGTCTCAACAATCTTCTGCTTTCTTTCCGGTTTAAGTTTTTGAACCGAAATAATGATGTTGTCAACTTTATTTGTTGCCAGTAATTCCTCAAGTTTATCAAAACCAAATATCCCGACCCCTTCAAGCTTTTTACCCCATTTGTTTTTATCATCGTCGATAAAGGCAATTACTTTATACCGGATGCCCAGGTCACGGTCAATGGAACGTTTCGTAATGACCCCGGCCTCTCCGGCTCCAAATATGATGACTTTAGTTTTTGCTCCACCGGGATTGATCATTTCAAGATAAGCTATCTTAACAATGATCCGGAAGGTGACCATCAACAGGATAACTGTCATAAATTCAATTACAATGATCGAAAAGGGAATGATATTTTTAGCATTTATGAAGTAATAGGAAACCAGATTGCCTATCGAAAAAATAACCGATCCTACTAATATCACAATAAATATCCTGACAGCGTCCTCCGTACTTGTATATCGAATGATGCCGGCATAAGTTTTGGAAATGATAAAGCTTAAAGCCCGAACACCAATAATTATGGAGAATACCTGTGGCCATTGTTTTATTTGATCGGGCGGTACATTGAAATTAAACCTGACCATATAGGCAATGAATATGGCAAATACAACAACCAGTATATCGATCAGGAAAATAAGCCAGCGTGGCATATTTTGTTTTGATAGAAGCATATTAATGAATTGGATTACAAAGTTACATTAATTTAGATACTTTCTAACAACATCTATCAGCCTATTTTTTATACATTTGCGCCTTTAATAATCTTTCGAAACATAAAGTGTTGAAAAAATGAAACATACAGCATTTACTAAGTTTCATGAGGAACTTGGAGCAAAAATGGTAGAATTTGCAGGCTATTACATGCCATTGCAATTTGAAGGTTTAATTAAGGAACATTTAACCGTACGAAAAAGTGTAGGTGTATTTGATGTTTCTCATATGGGTGAGGTTTGGGTAAAAGGTCCAAAAGCCATGGACTTTATTCAATGGGTTACCTCCAATGACGCTTCCAAATTATATGATGGAAAGATCCAATACTCATGCTTTCCGAATGGAAAAGGAGGAATAGTTGATGATCTGCTGGTTTACCGGATAAATTCAGAAACTTATTTATTGGTTATAAATGCAGCTAATATTGAAAAGGACTGGAACTGGCTTGTTGAAAAGGGAAAAGAATTTGGATTGGATGAAGGCGAACTCTATAATGCCTCAGATGAAATTGCCCAATTGGCTGTTCAGGGGCCATTGGCTTTAAAAACCATGCAAAAACTTACCGGCGAGCCAATTGAAGACATGGAGTATTATACCTTCAAAAATTTAAATTTTGAAGGAGTTCAGGATGTGATACTATCAACAACCGGGTATACCGGATCGGGTGGATGTGAAATTTACGTGGCCAATGAAGATGCACCAAAAATCTGGAAAGCCGTATTTGAAGCAGGAGAGGAGTTTGGTATAAAACCTATCGGATTGGCAGCCCGCGACACACTCCGGTTAGAAATGGGCTTTTGTTTATATGGAAATGATATCAATGATTCAACATCTCCTATTGAAGCAGGATTGGGATGGATTACCAAATTCACTGAAGAAAAAGATTTTATCGATAAGATATATTTACTCAAACAAAAGGAAGAAGGAGTTATAAGAAGGTTACGGGGATTTGAAATGATTGATCGTGGTATACCTCGCCAACATTATGAAATATGTGATGCAGAAGGAAATATTATTGGTGAAGTTACTTCCGGCACCATGGCTCCCTCATTAAATCAGGCCATCGGAATGGGATATGTCAATGTACCTTTTACAAAGTTTGATACAGAAATATATATTAAAGTCAGAAATAAATTGTTAAAAGCTAAAGTTGTAAAACTACCTTTCTACAAAGGATAATAGTATTTAGGTATTATACTGATATTATCTGTATATATTGAAGCTCTAAATCCGAAAACCTAAATTCTACACAAATGCAAAATAAATTTCTAATTACAATTGAAAAAAAGTTTTAAACATTTGAATTTTGGAATTTAATATTGTTTGGTTTTTAGAGATTAGTACTTAGTATTTGTTCATAATTAATACAGAAAATATATAGATAATAGTTTTATACCTGGCAAGTATCAACAATAATTGAAATGGACTACAGTAAAGGTTACCTTATTTGCGGACAAGAGCTTGAATATAAGCAGGAGAATAAAACTCTTGAGTATTATTAGAAAGAAAACTTTAACATTGAATTAAAAAGTGGAAAAGTTATTTGTGAATTCAGTGATAGAAATAAACAATGCAAATTTGAGGATTGCCAGTATTTTAAAAAGTAATATAGTGTGAATGTCGTAAATCCAACAATAGAAGTTTGTCTTACGCCTGCCGAATTTGAAAATAAGATAACTACCGGCAAGCCGATAATAGTTATTAACGATATTTTGAGGGCGACAACCTCAATAATTACTGCATTTCATTATGGAGTTGAAAAAATCATTCCGATTGCTGATATTAAAAAAGCCAGAGAATATAAGAGTAAGGGAATGCTTGTAGCAGCAGAAAGGAACGGAGTTAAACTTGATTTTGCCGATTTCGGAAACTCACCCTTTGAATTTATGACAGATGAGTTAAAGGGTAAAATCATTATTTATTCTTCTACAAATGGAACACAGGCAATTGAAAAAGCTAAAACAGCTGGTGAGGTGGTTTTGGGCGCTTTTATCAATTTAAAAGCTTTGGCAGAATGGATACTTTCACAAAATAAAAACGTTGTAATATACTGTTCGGGATGGAAAAATACTGTCAGTATAGAAGATACATTATTTGCAGGTGCATTAACTGAACATCTTCTAGAAAATCATAATTATAATACCTCATTCGATTCTACTCAAATAGCACTGGAGTTGTGGAGATTGGAAAAACATGACCTCGGAAATTTTATAAAAAGGGCTGCTCATTATAAAAGATTACAAAAACTTAATGCTATTGATATATTGGATTATGCATTGACTTTAAATACAACTGAAGCTGTACCTGTTATGAGAAATAACTATTTAAAAATAAACTGATATGAAACGCTTAAATCAAATTTTAATTTTAATTATGAGTGCAATTATTATTTCGTGTAATAATACAGGACAAAAAACAGAAACAACTGACGAACAAATGGAACAAAAAGACGATTATAAATATTTACTGGAACAATTCGCTGATTTAAAGATCATGCGATACCAGGTGCCGGGTTTTGACGAATTAACATTAGAACAAAAAAAGCTTGTTTATTATTTAAGCGAAGCTGCCCGATGTGGAAGAGATATTATATTTGATCAGAACTATAAACATAATCTGAAGATACGGAAAACCCTGGAGGAAATTTATAAGAATTATGCAGGGAACAAGGATATGGAGGATTATAAGAATTTTGTTGTTTACCTGAAACGGGTTTGGTTTTCGAACGGAATTCATCACCATTATTCAACTGATAAGTTTATTCCTGAGTTCTCACATGAATATTTCTCAGAACTAATACAAAATACTGAGGGAGCTGAATTTCCGTTGGACGATGGGCAAACAATAGATGAACTTATACCGGAATTGACTTCCATAATATTTGATCCGGAAATAGCTGCTAAAAGAGTGAGCCTTGATTCTTCCAGAGATCTGGTGAAGTCATCAGCCTGTAATTTTTATGAAGGAGTAACTGAACAGGAAGCTGACGAGTTTTACAACAAAATGAAAGATCCAAATGATAAATCTCCCATTTCTTATGGATTGAATTCAAAGTTGGTAAAAAAGAATGGAGTTGTTAAAGAACAGGTCTACAAGGTTGACGGTTTGTATTCCGCTGCTTTGGAAAAAATAGTTTACTGGCTTGAGAAGGCATCAAAGGTTGCGGAAAATAAAAAGCAGCAAGCTGTGATCGATAAATTAATTGAATATTATAAAAACGGTGATCTGAACACTTTTGATGAATACAATGTATTATGGGTAACTGACCTTGCATCACACATCGACTTTGTTAATGGATTTACAGAAGTATATGGAGATCCGCTTGGAATGAAAGCAACATGGGAATCGGTTGTTAATTATAAGGATGTTGAAGCTACAAAACGTACCGAGATTATTAGCGCGAATGCTCAGTGGTTCGAGGATAACTCACCGACTAATCCAAGGTTCAAAAAAGGTGAAGTGAAAGGAGTTTCAGCAAAGGTTATCATCGTTGCTCATCTTGGAGGAGATTGTTACCCCTCTACGCCTATCGGTATAAATCTGCCAAATGCTGACTGGATACGGAAAGAGCATGGTTCAAAATCAGTTACTATGGAAAATATAACCTATGCTTATAATCAGGCAGCGCTGGGCAATGGTTTTCTGGAAGAGTTTTGTTATTCGGACGAAGATATAGAATTGTCTAAAAAATATGGTTCGTTGGCCGGAAATCTGCATACAGACTTACATGAATGCCTTGGTCACGGATCAGGGCAGTTATTGCCCGAAACCAGTCCGGAAGCATTAAAGAACTATTCTTCTGCACTCGAAGAGGCAAGGGCAGATTTATTTGCATTGTACTACCTCATGGATGAAAAGATGGTTGAATTGGGAATAATGCCAACCTTAGATGTTGCGAAAGCTGAATACAATGGTTATATCAGGAATGGCTTAATGACCCAATTAACACGGATTGAAATGGGTAAAAATATTGAACAGGCTCATATGCGTAATCGTCAGTTAATTTCGAAATGGTGTTATGAAAATGGAATGGAAGATAACGTAATTGAGCAGGTAGTTAAGAATGGAAAAAGTTATTATAAAATAAATGACTACAATAAGTTACGAGGTTTATTTGGAGAGTTACTTGCAGAAGTACAAAGAATAAAATCGGAAGGGGATTATGAAGCTGGGAAGAACCTGGTTGAGACTTATGGAGTAATTGTTGACCCTGTTTTACATAAGGAAGTAAAAGATAGATTTGCTAAACTAAACATCGCTCCTTATGGTGGTTTTATCAATCCGGAATTTCTTATAACAAAAGATGGTGACCAAATCACCGATATTAAAATCGAATACCCTGAAGACTATACAGAACAAATGCTGTATTATTCCGAAAATTATTCTTTCTTATAAATATTTATTGAGTAAGAATCAATACTTTGCGAAACATCGCGCATAACTTTGCGTTCATAGCGGTAAAATCTCGTACTTAATAAGTAACCGCAGAGTTACGCCATGTAATGCGCAGAGTCACGCAGAGTAGAATATAGCGAAACATTGTGTTAACTTTTCCAGAGGGGATCCCTTTGGGAGTGCCCTTTGCCTGTCCGATTAGTTCAGGCGGGTGTGAAACCAATTTAGGAGATAGCTAAATCAGTAAAGGATGTATCAATACCTCGGCGTTACACCCCAAAAATTCGTGTAGTGATCCGCATCTTCACCGTATGATTCAATTATCTTATCATCCTTTAGTTTGATGGTGCATTTTTTACCGGCAATTTCGGAAAAGACGATTTTGTATTCTTCACCCTTTTCGTCAATCATGAGTACCTCTGCAAGGTCTTTGTCCACATCAGACATGGCAAGATTTTCATGGCAGACAGGACAGAAAAAATCTACGTGTTCCCCTTCTATAAAATTGAATTTATCATCGTGGATAATGGTATAATTTCCAAGTTCCGGACTGATGAGCATAACCCCTCTTAATCCACGTTCTGTTTCAGTAGCAAAAATGAGATGATCCCTTATTTTTAAATCTGATCTGCATTTTGGACATAAAAACCGGCTTTCCATTATTCTTGTATTATTTTATTAATATTCAACTTTTCACAAAAATAATAATAAATGGACTGAAATAATGTTCGTTTGCCAATAAAAAAATAAGTGTATTTTTGAATTAGTAAAATTGATTCATTTTTATCATGATAAACAAAAGATTCAAACCTGCTATAAGACTACTGGTTTCCGGTATCTTAACCATATTTTCATTTATTGCTTTTGCACAAGTAACAGTACATCATGTGGATGAAAATTTAAGTATCAACGATAAACAAGGAGTTTTTTATGCACTTCCCCGAACCTTTATCAAGGTGGATATAACTGTTATTAAAACAGAGTATTATGCAGGACCATACTCTGAGTTTGCCGGCAAGTATCTCGATCTTGAAGATGTTGCAACCAATGACTATAATGAATATGCCATCACTGATGTTAAGCTATCTACTTTAGCTGAACCGGATCCTGATCAATACTATTTTGTAGAGTTTGATGAGAAAACCTTAAAAGAAGACGAGGCCATTTTGTTCTCTTTATCTGAGGCCGGTCTATCAAGTGGTATCAATGGATCTGTTTCCAGGAAAGATATCAAAGAGTCAATGACTGCAAGGGTTGATGCCGAAGATGCGTATTCAGGATTATTTCAATATCAGGCTGAAACCAATTTGTATGAAAAAACAGATACTATCATTCGCAAGGTTGTCGTGGATACAGTGACTGTAGAGAAAATGTATTTCGAAAAAAAATGGGTGGAAAAAAGTACAGAACAAAAAGCCGTTGAGGCTGCCAATATGATCAGCAAATTAAGGGAAAACCGTTTTAACCTGATAACGGGCTATCATGAAATAGCCTATGCTGCCGGTACTATGAGCTATATGTACCAGGAACTTCAAAGGATGGAAGACGAATACCTTTCTTTGTTTACAGGCATCAAAATAAAAAAGACACTCAATTACACCTTTACAATATTACCTGAATCAAATGAAGAAAATGTACCCATTCCGGTCTTTGTTTTTTCAGAAAGAAGCGGGATAAAAAATGCCGGCTCTGCCGGTGGCGAAAAAATCTATCTTGAAATTGATAAACTTTCAGATGTTCAGCAGTTAAGTACTTTAGCAGCTAATCGTTCACCAACTGACAAAAGCAACCAGGGATTTTTCTACAGAGTGCCTGTTGCAGCAAAGATTAGCATAGAAGTTAGCAGTGATATCAAAGTGGAAAAAGTATACCAGATAGCCCAGTTTGGTACGGTAACATTTTTACCCGGCTCTGTTTCAACTGTGCAGTTTCACCCTGAAACAGGAGGTGTGAAAAATATTCTTATTGAATAGTGGTGTCGTAAAGATTAAGGTTAAGCCAGGCCGTTAAATATGTTCTGATAAAAATCACCAACAAGAGGAATAGCCTTTTTATCACCCTGTATGGCATAGATCAATCCTAAAATCCAGAAAGCTAAAACAACCAAATTAAGTATCCAGCCAAGGATTGGTATCCACCATAAAACAATTCCTGTAAGAAACAGCCCGAGGGATTGCCTTAAATGAAAAGCTCCGAGTTCTGTTTTATTGTTGCTGTGAAGTATAATGGCTACGACCCATCCAATGATCGTAATATAGCTGACAATAGCTACTGTTTTATCTTCCGTTGATTCAGTCATTTTTTATTTTTTTTGATTTTGTAATGCAAGTATATAATTTTCATATTATCGATTTTCTGATGCTGAGGAGCTTTATTAACAAGTCCTCAAGCGAGTTAAGATGCAACATATTAGCGCCATCAGATTTAGCTTTTGAAGGGTCGGGATGTGTTTCGATAAAAATTCCATCTGCTCCAACAGCAACGCCTGCTTTTGCAATAGTTTCTATCATTTCCGGATGACCTCCTGTAATTCCTTCCGATTGATTGGGTTGTTGAAGTGAATGGGTACAATCCAAAACAACCGGTACTCCTAATTTTTGCATTTTCGGTATTCCACGATAATCAACTACCAGATCCTGGTAACCAAAAGTGGTTCCTCTTTCGGTAATGGCAATATTTTCATTACCTGACTCCCTGACTTTATTGATGGCAAATTGCATGGCTTCTGGCGAAAGAAACTGGCCTTTTTTAATATTCACCATTTTACCTGTTTTGGCGGCGGCCACAAGGAGATCAGTTTGACGACATAAAAAGGCAGGTATTTGAAGTACGTCAACATAATTGGCTGCCAATTCAGCATCCTG
>JAUVJI010000070.1 GCA_030596605.1 Bacteroidales bacterium | reverse complement strand
AAGGTCCCAAGGGTTGGGCTGTTCGCCCATTAAAGTGGCACGCGAGCTGGGTTCAGAACGTCGCGAGACAGTTCGGTCCCTATCTGTTGTGGGCGTTAGAAATTTGAGGGCACCTGACTCTAGTACGAGAGGACCGAGTTGGACATACCTCTAGTGTACCTGTTGTGGCGCCAGCTGCATCGCAGGGTAGCTATGTATGGATGAGATAAGTGCTGAAAGCATCTAAGCACGAAACTCAGCCCAAGATGAGATTTCTTTTAAGGGTCGTTGTAGACTACGACGTTGATAGGCTGCAGGTGTAAAGTCAGTGATGGCAAAGCCAAGCAGTACTAATTACCCGTAAGCTTTCTTCTGAACGTTCTATCTCTTTTCAAGGATTTCTGTATTTTCTTTCTAATATATGTCTTAAGGTATAGTATCCTCCTACGCTAAAGCTACGGAGGATGAAAGATCTTATGGTGACTATTGCGGTGGGGTCCACCTCTTCCCATTCCGAACAGAGAAGTTAAGCCCACCAGCGCCGATGATACTGCCATCAGGTGGGAAAGTAGGTCGTTGCCAGCCTTTATAAACCCTGGCGGTTTTCCGTCAGGGTTTTTTATTTCCATATGATTTAAATTCCTTCTATAATTTTTTCAAAAATTAACAGTTTTACATATTATCGGAAATTTTATGTAGGTTTGAAAAAATTTCTTTTAACTATAATGTTACAATCGAAATATAAAAGGATTATTCTCCTGTTATTTCTATTTTTAATAAGGTTTTCATTGTTCTCCCAGGATTCGATTATAACCGTATTAGATTCTTCCAAAGTTTACTTTTTCCATAATGATTTTGAAACAAAAGGCCCGGAATTTTTAAGTTTTATCGATACATTGATTACAGGAATCCAAAAATATGATCCTTTATCCCGACCGGGTAATTATTATGCAACCTTAGGAAACGTTGGACTGGCACATTCAAATATGATTTTTAATCCATATCTAAATTCCGGATTTAATTTTGGGATCCATTCATTTGATAAATACAGGTTTCAAAATGACAGTATTAAACATTACTGGGTCGGCAAACCTTATACCCAAGTGTATTATATAATGGGCGCTAAAAAAGAACAAAATATTCATATCGATCATTCACAAAATGTTGCGAGTTGGTTTAATGTCGGGCTGCGTTTCAGATACGTCACGTCTCCCGGATATTATGAAAATCAAAAATCAGACGATAAAAACTTTGTATTCAAAACCCGGTTTCAAACAAAAAATTACCGGTATATAATTTTGGCAAATTATATTCACAATAAGTTAAAAATTGAAGAAAACGGAGGTATAAAATATGATTCTGTATTTGAGCAAAATATTGAACAAACCCGTAAAAATATTGCCGTTAACCTAACAACTGCCAATAATTATATTAAAGAAAATGTCTATTATGTAAAACAATTGTTTAAACTTCAAAAAAGACATCGATTCAGGTTGGACGATCAACAGGATTCAATCAAAAATATACCGGATCGAAAAATTTCACTTGGCAATATTTCATTATCAACTAACTATTCCAGAACAACTTATTTGTATAAGCAATCAACCCAGGATAATAATGGATATTATCTTTTTACTTATGACTCAGTCAATCCAACCTATGACTCAACATTCATCAATAAACTGGAAAATACATTTTCATGGACCAATGAAGATAATGCAAGGCAACAACTCTTAACATTTAATTTTGCATTAAAATATTTGTATGCAGAACTGTCAGTTGATTCAAGTAAAAGGATTTACAACCAGCTAATTCCCTTTGGGACCATGTCTTTTACCATATCTGATAAACTTAAGCTCGATTTTTTTGCTGATATGATTTTTGGAAATTCGTATGTGGGAAATTACAATTTATCTGGTAAATTATCTTTTTTCAGCAAGTTTGGCGATCTTGAATATAAAATTACAAATGCCCTTCAGGATGTTGGCAGATTTTACACAAATTATTCATCAAATCATTTTATTTGGAATAATGCTTTTACAAAAGAGAGTTATTTAATAAACGCTATTAATTACCGGTATAAAAACCTTCAGGCAGGATTTAGTTTGGCGAATATAGGAAGTTATGTTTATCTAGATGCATTAGGTTTTCCGGCTCAAATGGATGTAGGGATAAGTATATTAAACCTGCATCTCAGAAAACTTTTCAAGCTGGGAAACTGGAGTTTTGATGGACGTGTCATCTATCAAAAAGCATCCAAGGCTGAAGGAATTCGTATTCCTGAATTTATTGGAGATTTGTCAATTTATTACACCAAGGATCTTTTTAAACAAGCTGCCATTATTCAAACCGGATTAGATTTATTATACAATACGCCATATAAAGCATATGCTTATATGCCTGCAACAAGAAGATTTTACATACAAAATGATAAAGAGATTGGGAATTACATATATGTTGATGTTTTTTTCAATTTACAAGTTAAAAGGGCAAGACTATTCCTCAAATACATTAATCTTGGCTCTTTATTCAATTATTATAATTATTACACTGTTCCCTCCTACCCTATGCAGGATGATGGTTTCCGTTTTGGTGTATCATGGATGTTCTATGATTAATGAAAAGCCCCAACAAAATGGCGGAGACTAATTCATAGAATGGTATCATTCCAAATTATTGAATGGTTATTTTTCTGGTTTGAATAATGTTCTGATCAAAACTTTCAATTATAAGAATGTAGGCTCCCTTTGCTATTCCGGAAACATCAATCTTAACGATATTCTCCAAAGATTGCTTTTGCAGTATTTGCCTGCCTGACAGGTCATATATAATTAAAATGTTAATTCAAACCAATTTGCCAGGTAGGAAAAAAATTCATTGATCATAACAGAACGGCCCTCCGGTGTTTTATACCAAATTGTTTTTGTCGAATGATGAAGCTTCAGTATTAATGACTCCAATTTTTAGCTTTGGATCAAGAACTTTCCTGTAAGTCACCAAAGATCTTCTGCTGTGAAGTCCTAAGGAAGCAATATTGAGATTATCAATCGGATCATTTTCCAAGTAACTTTTAACTGCTTTGGCAGCTGCAAGTGTTTGATTTCTTCCAACAGGATAAAAAGTTATAATTTTAAAGTTGTCAAAAGAGCATTTTAAGGATTTAATGTATTGAGCGGTTTTCGCTGCATGGGAGTCAAACCCAGTTGTAATTTTGTTTTCTTCATGGGTAATCAAGCTAAAACTATCATTTAACTTGAATTCCAACCCATTAATTTTGATCGATTCAACAAACAAATTCCTGTTCTCTCCATCAATAAAACAATCATTATCAAAACATATAGCCAGTATTTGAGGATCTTCGATATCGGGATATACTTTAAAAGAATAATCACATATAGTATCCATTGCAAATGCATCTCCCAAAAATTCGCCATTCAGAGAAACTAAAAAATGTGACTGAATCCGGTTTATCCTTGTATCACCTGCCCTGATAGTTATAGTTTCTATACTATCATTTTGATCCAAAGCCAGTCTGGTCAAATCAATGAGTAAAGTAGAATTAGTAAGCAAAAGTGCGCCCTTCTTTTTTTTCCAGGTGAGGTATTCTTCAGCTTTAAAGTCCTTTATTGACAAATCTGAAATCGTAATAGGATCATAGTTATAACCAACTACATAAACATTCTCAATATCATTATTTCCATATTCTTCAACCAACTTTTCAATTCCCAAACCAATAAGCCATGACTCGACAAGCAGGTTTTTACTTTCAATTGGTTTATGAATGGTCAGGAAAGAATAGGAAGAAAAAATTGTAATGATCAAAATCGTAATCAATAAAATTATTCCAAATATAATTTTCAGAAATGCCTTCATAGCAGGAGATAATTAATTGTTTGCCTCTTTCAGGTTTTCCCTGAATTCCATAAATGCCTCCTCCATCACAACATCAACTTTTGAATGAAAAGCATCGAATGCACTTACAAGGAGCTCTCCTTCCGGGGTTAAATGAGTTGCGCCACCTTCTTTTCCACCTCTTGTTTTTTCGAGAATCGAAAATCCCAATTTCTGTTCAATATCTTTTAAATCGCCCCAGGTTCGCCGGTAAGTAATACCAAGGGCTTCGGTAGCTGCTTTAAGGGAACCATGCTCCTTAATGGCTTTCAGGATTTTCCATTTACCATCGCCCATGATACCACTACCGTCTTCTCTTGAAAGCCAGATTTTATAATTGAATACTAAATTGTCGTACATAATATTGAATAGTTAAATATTTGTTCGAAATTATATTCAAATCTACAGAATTATTATTAATTTTAGCATGTAACAATAAACCCTGTGTTATGAAACCGATAACATCTTTAATTACTTTTTCACTTTTAGTGTTTGCTAACATTTTATTTGCCCAGTATGTAGATATAAAAACAGCTGAAAAGGTAGCATTACATTTCTACTTTAAGCAACACAATTGTTTTAAAGGAAATATTCACTCTGATGAAATTCAGATCAAAGAATCATTTACTGAAAAACAGGAAGGTGAAGAAGTTATATACATTTTTAATATATCGCCCGGTGGTTTTGTCATTATACCTGCTGAAAAGGCTATTGAGCCTGTTTTAGGATATTCTTTTGAGGGAGCATACAACCCGGATAAATCACATTCCAATGTCTCAGCCTGGCTACAAACATATAAGAACAAAGTCAGCTATTTAAAAGAGAATAAAATAAAAGTAAATAAAACACTTGAGACTAAATGGGTAGACCTTCTCAATAAGAATAATAATTCTAAACCCAACCCAGGAGACACCAAAGATGTTGATCCTCTGGTTTCAGCATTATGGGGAGGTGATTTCCCTTATAATATACATTGCCCGGAGGATCCATTAGGATCAGGGGGGTATTGTTATGTTGGCCCCGTTGGAGTAGCGATGGGACAAATAATGTATTACTGGCGTTACCCGTTAACCGGAAATGATAGTATTTACTATTCTCAAAATCAATATGATTCAATATCTGTAAATTTTGGTGAAACAGATTATGAATGGACGGGAATGGCAGATGATATTGATTATTACAATCCATCTCCCATTGCACTTTTGCTTTTTCATTGTGCAGCTTCCGTACAAACTGGTTTTAGTCCAAATGGTTCCGGGGCGTATTCAACAGATGTACCTTATGCATTAACTAATTATTTTGGATATGATGCTTCATGTGAATATCTCCAAAGAGCAGGTATTGCATTATCTACCTGGTTACAAATGCTAAAGAATGAACTTGATAACTTAAGGCCGGTTTATTATTCCGGCTCTACTCCGCCGCCTTATTCTGGTCATGCCTTTGTTGTTGATGGTTACCAGGAATCCGGTGGTGATTTTTTTCATATTAATTTTGGATGGACCGGATATATGAATGGCTGGTATTTAATTACTGATGCAGGTGGATTTACTCAAAATCAGGGAATGGTAAGAAATATTTTTCCTGGCAGTGAATATCCTTATTATTGTCAGGAATATGATACTGTTACAACATTCAGCGGAACCATTGACGACGGAAGTGGAAATACATTCAATTACCAGGATAATGCAAATTGTAACTGGCTGATCGCACCTCAAAGTGATAACGATTCGATTTCGGGTTTGATCCTTAATTTTTCAAGTTTTCATACAGAACCGGTAAATGATATAGTTTCAATATACGATGGCCCCACAAATGGTTATCCCTTGTTGGGTTCCTTTTCAGGTGCAACACTTCCTCCACAAATAATAACTTCAAATAATAAAGTGCTGATCAACTTTACTACGAACAGCACTACTACTGAATCAGGTTGGTTGCTTAACTTCGAATCTTTATATCCCGTATATTGTAATACATTACAAACCTACACCTCTATGACTGATACAGTATCAGACGGAAGCGGTAAATTTTATTATCAAAATAGTACTAACTGTATGTGGTTACTGGAACCTCCGGGTGCTGATGAAATCACTCTTTATTTTAATTCATTCGAAACTGAGGAAAATCAGGATATGGTCAATATTTATGATGCATCTAATAATATGCTATTAGCTGAATATTCAGGAATGTATCTACAAGGCAATCCTCCTCCACCCGTTACCTCACCAAGCGGGGAAATGTTAATTACTTTTCAATCTGACCTCATTTACAATGCTCCTGGTTGGGAAGGTGTATATATTATTGAAGGATGGCTTCCACCTCCTACCTCAATAACAATTCTTGACAGCATCTATTATCTTGGTATTACCTGGTCAATGCCTGATACATCAATTTCAAACTCAATTTTTCTTGGTTTTAATTTATTTAGAGATGGTACTCAAATAAATTCCAATGTAATAACTGATACAACATTTTATGATGAAGTTGGACCCGGAGAATTTGAATATTGTGTGACTGCAGTTTATGAAGACGGTGAATCTAATCCGGTTTGTGCGAGCATAGTTATTCCATGTTACGGAACTTTGGGATTAAGCATAATTGATTCCATCAGTGGACAGGGAATTGAAGGAATAACAGTTAATATTGGGGACACAAGCCTTATTTCCGGCACAAATGGTTATGTTGAATTTATGCTTCCTGAAGGTACATATGATATATCAATAAATGCCACGGGATATAATCCGGTTTATTCTTCTTGTGAAATTATCTGTGATGAAATTACCAATACGGAACTGATATTAATTCCAATATTTCCACCACCCCAAAACTTTGAAGCAGAAATTATAGATGAAAGCATTGTTTTATGCTCTTGGGAACCAGCTGATACAACTGGTATATTATATAATCTTTTAGGATATAATATATATAGAAATGACACCCTAATAAATACTAACCTTATACTTGGAACATTTTATTATGACTTCAGTTTTTACTTAGGTAATCATGAATATTGTGTAACTTCTGTTTATGAGGTGTCCGAATCTGAAAAAGTCTGTGATGAGGTTGTTGTGGAAACAGGCAGTATTGAAGGCAACATTTACAATATTTACACCTACATCCCTGTTCCGGGAGCAATAGTAGGTCTGGGAAATTATTCCGATACCACAGATGCATCCGGTAATTTTTATATTGATAATATCCCAATTGGGTCGTATGAGATTGAGGTGATAGCTGAGAATTATTACCCGCTGCAACCAGGATTTTTTGTTGACATACTTGAAGGATTAATAGTAACAGCCGATATTCCTCTTGGCCCATTATATTTGAATCCTCCATTGAATCTCCAATTTGAAGTGTTGAATTCTGGTGAAGGAGTCAAATTATTTTGGAATCAACCCTTACCACACCCTTGGATACTTGAAGGATACAATGTATATCTAAGAGAATGGGGTATCGGAGATTTTGAAATAATAAATGATGAGTTGGTAACAGATACATTGTTCATTGATTCGGAAGCTGGTGGGTGTAGTAATAATGAATATTATGTTACAGCCGTATATAACGCTGGCGAATCCCAGGGCTCAAATATAATTTTTGTTATTATCCCGGGATTAACCCAAATACATGAAAGTAATATTGAAATTTATCCAAATCCAGCAAAGGATATGATCTACATAGTGTTGCCAACAAAGTTGAATAAGGAGATCTATTCTGTTGATTTGTATGATAACAAAGGCCGGATCATCCACACCGGTACAGTTAAAACGGAATGTGATGTGCCGCAAAAATTAAAAATAGATAAGCTCGAAAAAGGAATATATTTGATTAATATCCAAGGTAGTGCTATAAATTTCTCCAGGAAAATAATTGTGCAATAAAAAAGGGATCTATAATATTTTGAATCCCCTTAATTATCTTTTTACTTACTTTTACTATACAAACATCGGAAACTCTCCCATCATCTCATTTACCTGCTTTTTAACTTTTGGTATCAGGTCTTCATTTTCAATATCTGAAATAACCTGGTCCATAAAATCAACAATAACCGGCATATGTTCTTCTTTCATTCCTCTTGTTGTAATGGCAGGTGTTCCAATCCTTAGTCCTGAAGTCTGGAAAGGTGAACGACTGTCGAACGGAACCATATTTTTATTCACAGTTATATCTGCCAAAACCAGCGTATTTTCAACTTTTCTACCAGTTATTTCCGGAAATTTATTTCTCAGGTCAATCAGCATCAAATGATTATCTGTTCCATCAGAGATCACATGATATCCCTTTTCAATAAAAGCATTGGCCATCACTTCAGCATTCTTCTTCACTTGTATCATATAATCTTTGTATTCTTTTGTAAGGGCTTCACCGAATGCTACAGCTTTGGCAGCAATAACATGTTCCAGAGGCCCACCCTGGATACCCGGGAAAACGCCTGAGTTAAATAAGGACGACATTTTCCTGATCACACCTTTTGGAGTTGTTTTTCCAAATGGATTATCAAAATCTTTACCCATCAAAATAATACCACCTCTCGGGCCACGCAATGTTTTATGAGTCGTTGAAGTTACAACATGACAATATTTAAGCGGATCATTCAACAATCCAACAGCAATCAAACCGGCAGGGTGAGCTATATCTGCCATCAGAAAAGCGCCAATTTTATCTGCAATTTCCCTCATACGCTTATAATCCCAATCGCGTGAATAAGCTGATGCACCTGCAAGGATTAGCTTTGGTTTATCACGTAAAGCAACTTCCTCCATTTCATCATAATCTACGATGCCTGTATCTTCTTTAACCTTATAAGCAATTGGTTTATATAGAATACCTGATGAATTAACATGAGATCCATGAGACAGGTGTCCACCATGCGAAAGGTCAAGTCCCATAAAAACATCACCGGGTTTTAATAATGTTAGAAAAACAGCCATATTAGCCTGTGCTCCGGAATGGGGCTGCACATTGGCCCACTCAGCGCCAAACAATTCTTTTAAACGATCAATAGCCAGTTGCTCTGTTTCATCCACATGCTGACAACCACCATAATATCGTTTACCGGGATAACCCTCCGCATATTTATTGGTCATAACGGATCCCATGGATTCCAACACCTGGTTGCTGACAAAATTTTCAGATGCAATTAATTCAATTCCATACTTTTGCCGTTTGGCCTCCTTTTCGAGGATTTCAAAAACTAATGAATCTCTTTTCATTATATTTATTTTAACTTAATTATCAAAAAAATTTGTAATTATAATGACAATCATATTTGTCAAGAGTTGCACAAAATTATGAAAATTATTTTGCCTGCCATTTTGAATGAAATATTTTTTCTGAATTCATGTTTTAATGTGAAATGCAGTTTTTTTTAATATGTTTGCTGAATGATAGATTTTGACAAGTTTGAACTGGATAACGGACTAAAAGTAATTGTCCATAAAGATACCTCTACACCTATTGTAGCAGTAAACATTCTTTATGATGTTGGAGCCAGGGATGAGGATCCGGCCAAAACCGGATTTGCACACCTATTTGAGCATTTAATGTTTGTAGGCTCGCTGAATATCCCAAAATATGATGTACCCCTGGAAAAAGCCGGCGGAGAGAATAATGCTTTTACAAATAACGACATTACCAATTATTATCTTACCATCCCAAAACAAAATCTTGAACTGGCTTTCTGGCTTGAATCAGACAGAATGTTAGACCTTGCCTTTTCTGATCGCAGTCTTGAAGTTCAGCGAAATGTGGTAATTGAAGAATTTAAACAGTCGTATCTGAATCAACCTTATGGCGATGTATGGTTGTTACTCAAACCATTGGCGTATAAAGTTCATCCTTATCAGTGGTCCACAATAGGCAAGGAGATATCTCATATTGAAAACGCCAGAATGGAAGATGTTAAAGATTTTTACAACAAATATTATAATCCTGGTAATGCTATCATGACCATAGCCGGAGATATTAAAATGAAGGATATTGAGATGTTGGCTAATAAGTGGTTTGCTCCTATTAATTCGGCCAAAACTCCAGCCAGGAATTTACCAATGGAACCAATACAAAAAAAGGAAAGAAAGCTTGAAGTTAAACGTAATGTTCCTTTTGATGCAATTTATAAGGCGTATCATATGTGTGACAGAAAAGATAAGGATTATTATGCAACTGATCTATTGTCTGATATTCTTTCAAACGGGAATTCCTCACGACTTTTTAATCGTCTAATAAAAGAAAAAAGGCTTTTCAGTGAATTACATGCCTATATTAGCGGAGATATTGATAATGGTTTATTTATTATAGATGGCAAGCTGGTAAAAGGAAAAAAAATGGAAGAAGCAGAAAATGCCATTAATGAGGAAATCGAAATAATCACCAAACAAACAGTGGAAAACGACGAACTTCAAAAAGTAAAAAATAAGATTGAATCAAATCTTGAATTTTCCGAGATGAATGTTCTGGATAAAGCGATGAATCTCTCTTATTCTGAATTATTGGGAGATGCCGACCTGATTAACCACGAAAAAATAAAATACCAGGCAGTTACAAAAAAACAACTTCTTCATAGCGCTCAAGAAGTTTTCAGACAGGATAATTGTTCAACACTTTATTATTATGCTATTTAGTATATGATTGATTTAAATCGTAATACACAACCTGAAATTAAGCTGGTTAGTAAAATTAATCTTCACCGGCCGGAAGTAGTTCATCTTCAAAATGAAATACCTGTTTATCTTATCAATACGGGAACACAGGATTTAGTAAAGATCGAATTTATATTTAATGCCGGCAACTGGTATGAGAAAGAGGTTTTAGTTTCGAGATTTACCAACAAGATGCTAAAGGAAGGAACAAAAAATTTCTCTTCAAATGAGATCGCAGAGAAGATTGATTACTATGGCGCCCATTTACAGTGTTCTTCTGAAAAAGACAATGCTTATGTTACCTTATATTGTCTTAATAAACATCTCGAAAAGATTCTTCCTGTAGTAGAAGAGGTAATATTCAAGCCGGAATTTCCTGAAAAAGAACTTCAAATCCTGAAGCAGAATCAAAAACAGGAATTCATTGTAAACAGTGAAAAAGTCAAATATGTTGCCAGTTGGAACTTTAATGAATTACTCTTTGGTAAAGATCATCCGTATGGAAGATTAATAACTGGTGAAGATTTTGAGAATGTTGACTTATCTAAATTGGTTAATTTCCATAAGGAGAGATACCGGGTAGATGGGTGCAAAATTATTATCGCGGGTAAAATACCTGACAATCTTGTTGAATTACTAAATAAACATTTTGGAATTTACGGCAGTTCAAATTATCATATGAATACCGAAGAATTCTCAATAAAATCGGAGCATGAACAAAATAAACATATTAAAAAGGATAATGCAATACAATCGGCTGTTAGAATAGGAAAAATACTATTCAATAAAAAACACCCTGATTTCCTGAAGTTAAAAGTGTTGAATACGATACTTGGTGGTTATTTTGGTTCAAGGTTGATGACAAATATTCGTGAAGATAAAGGATATACCTATGGAATCGGATCAGTTTTGATTTCATTACAGCATACCGGTTATTTTTTTATCACTTCTGAAGTAGGTTCAGATGTAACTGAGGATGCCATTAATGAAATCTACAAGGAGATAAATAGATTGCAAGAGGACAAAGTTCCTGAAAAAGAATTATCCTTAGTGAAAAACTATATGTTAGGCGCATTCCTAAGGAGTATAGATGGGCCATTTCATTTATCAGAAAGTTTGAGGGGATTAATCGAATATGATCTACACAATAATTTCTATGAAAATTTCATTAGTATAATTCAAAATATCACTTCTGAAGAATTGAGGGATCTGGCATGTAAATATTTTGATAAAGGTTCATTATATGAACTTAAAGTTGGCTCTTAGTTAAGGATATAAGGAAAGGATCATTATCTTTCATTTTAAATTGTTTTTCGGATTGAATAAGATTAAAAATATCATCCTGGTTATTTTGTTTCTAATGGCAATCAATCTTTTTGGACAGGTTGACGCCGGCGAGGATATTACCATCAGTGCTGGACTGCCTGTTACACTGTCAGGAACATATGAAGGGTATATTGGACTGCCTATTACAGGACAGGATGATTATTTTGTCGGGACATTTGATATTGGGTTCAATTTTGATTATTTTGGTGAAACACACAGCCAGTTTGCTGTAAGCCCGAATGGTCTTGTAAGTTTTGACATCCCTGACATTATCAATCTCAGCCACCAGGAGGCCACTTCCATTCCAAACAATATTTTTATCAAGACCATCATGGGGCCTTACCAGGATCTGTTCAGGAAGCCAATACCTCCGCACAGCGAGTACATTTATTATTTAACTGTCGGAACTCAACCTAACAGAAAACTTATTGTTGGATGGTGCGATGCTCCCATGTATAGCTGTGAATCACAAAAAGCAACTTACCAAATAGTCCTTTACGAATCGGATAATACCATTGTGAACCATCTTATCTCAAAGCCTTATTGTGCATATCTGCAAAACAAAGCCACTCATGGCTTAAACTATGATGATGACCTGGGAGTAGCTGTTCCGGGAAGAAATGTTACATCATGGACTGCAAGTAATGAAAGTTGGCTTTTTGAGCCAAATGGTTCAAATGATTATTTTATTTCAAATATTAATTTTGAACCGGAGGTTATTGTACCTAAAGGCAAAATTGATTGGACCTGGTATAAAAACCGGTATCCTGGTGGAGATATTGTGAGTACAAACCAATCCATGGTAGTGTATCCTATGGAAAGCACCACATATTATATTGAGATTTCACTTTGTGGTGGGTTGACGTATATTGATGAAATTGAAGTTAACGTAATCCCCATTCCCAATGCTTTTAATCCGAACAGTCAGGTAGAAGCTAACAAGACATTTAAATTATTCGCTAACTCAACTGAACAGATCAAAAAATTTCAGATGTATATCTATAACCGGTGGGGGCAACTCATGTTTGAGACCAATAACATCAATGAAGGATGGGATGGAACTAAAAATGGCAATCCATGTAATTTAGGTGTATACGTTTGGGTGGTATATTATGAAAATAATGAAGGGGAAATTACCAATAAGGGGACTGTGACACTGGTAAGATGAAGATTAATAAGACATAAAAAAAGCCTCATTAAGAGGCTTTTTTTTATTCTGGTGTTTCACCCGAAATACCTAATTCTGCTTTCACCAACTCAATAATATCATCTGTTGGAGTTGCATATAACAAAAGGCCTTCAGTGCTATTGTATATATAAGTATAGCCATTATCTTTAGCGACTTTCTCTACTGCTTCCCTGGCTTTTTCAATGATAGGTGAAGTTAACTCCATTTCTTTATCCTGTAAATCTTGTGTTGCAGAAACCTCAAATGCATCCATTCTTTCACGCAGGTCATTAATTTCAGCTTCTTTAGTTTGTTTGATAATCGCTGACATACTTTCAGCATTGGCCTGGTAATCCATGAATTTATTCTCAAGCTCGGTCTGCATAGCTGCATATTGCGCCTGAATTGATTTATTATAATCTTCAAAAAGAATTTTTACCGAATCTAATCCAGGCATCAAACTGTAAAGTGCAGCAAAATCAAGATGTCCTAATTTTGTTTTGCTTTGTGCAAAAGAGTTTGATGAAACTCCAATTGCCAATAATATTATAAAAATACTGATTAATTTTTTCATTCTTGTTTTATTAATAGTTAAACGTTTAAAGTTAAAATTGAAGGGCAAAAGTATGGAAATAAATTGAATTGAATATTATAATTTTTATTTCCCCTTTATTTTCTTTCACCACTCTGAATAGGTCCCGGATTTCTTCCCCCTGGTCTTTGCGGAGATTTATTTGTCGGTTGTTTGGTTTTTTCCGGTGTGCCTTGATAATCGTTTCTCTTCCTGTCTTCTTTTCTAACAGTCCCGAGGACTCCGCCCACTGCATCCAATACATCATCGCTGATATCCAAATTTGCATTTACGTACAAAATAGTTAAACTTCCGGCTTTATCAAAAACAAAGGCATAATTCTTTTCGGTTGCTATATCTTCAATTGCATTGTAAATTTTTTCCTGTATTGGCTTTACAAGCTCTTCTCGTTTTAAAAACAGATCGCCATCTTTCCCAAACCGCTGATTTTGGAGGTCTTTCACTTGCTTTTCAAAAGCAATTATTTC
This sequence comes from Bacteroidales bacterium, assembly GCA_030596605.1. Lineage (GTDB taxonomy): Bacteria > Bacteroidota > Bacteroidia > Bacteroidales > JAADJA01 > JAADJA01. The sequence goes on along the minus strand of JAUVJI010000070.1, from coordinate 7,323 downwards.
ATCTTGCTTTTTCTTTTTAATATCCTCAGGCATCAATACGGCTTCAGCCTGGTAAGTTTTGTGCATTTTTTGAATCTCTGCATATTTTCCCTCTATTTCCTCCTGGTATTCTTCGGCTAAATCATCAAGCTGATTTTGAGCATCCAAATATTCCGGGATGTTATCAAGTATATATTCTGTATCGACATATGCATATTTTTTTTGAGAAAATACGAATGTGCTTGAAAAAACAATTAATAAAGTGGCAATAAAATATCTGTTCATTACACTATCCTCCCGATATTTAAATTACTATTATGAAGCGATTTTATATTAAGTTCCAGTATGTAACGTAACATTTGTATAATTCTGTATGATTTATTAAAACTTTAGTCGATGGATTGGTTAATTGAGAAATGAAATTGCCCCTTGTTGGCATCCGGTAACCCCGGTACATCATCAAATCCATAGCCCCAGTCAAGTCCCAAAATTCCAAACATTGGCAAAAATACCCTGACTCCAAATCCTGCCGCTTTATAAACGTTAAACGGATTGAAGTCATCAAATGTTAGCCAGTCATTACCGGCCTCAAGAAATGCTGCTACAAATATGGTTGCATTTGGATTAAGCGATAAAGGATATCGTAATTCCAAAGTGTATTTGCTGTAAACTGTACCACCGGTGTTTCGGCTTCTATAATAATAAGGTGTCAGTGTTTCATTCCCATAGCCTCGCATACCAATAATCTCTCTGCCATCCAGATTATTATATCCTGATAATCCATCACCTCCCAGATAATACCTTTCAAAAGGTGTAATACCAATTGTTGAATTGTAGTTACCTAAAAATCCAAACTTGGCTCGTGCCATAAAAACAAAATTTTGAACAATGGGAGTAAAAAATGCTGTTTTAATTCCCCATTTATGATACTCTATCCATTTATATTTTTCACTGTCTGTCAGGGTTGCATAGTTTCTGTCAGAAAAGCTGGAATATGGTGGAGTTACATCCAGGGACACCGACACCAATGAGCCTGTTCTCGGATATATTGGCTGATCAATTGAATTTCTGGATAAGGTTATGTTCAAATTAAAATTATTATAGTTTCCTGTACCACTCCCAAATGAAAAAACCTGAGTATAATTATCCAGGTCATATATCTGAAAATTAGCCCCTAAATAAAGTTGAAAATAATCATCCGGCCAGGTTAGTCGTTTTCCCAAACCAATCGTAATTCCATCAATAGCGAATGATCTCCTTCCCGGGTCATCTTTTGCCAAACCATTTGAATAAACTGAATGATAATAGCTTAAACTTAAAGAATTGGGCTTTTTACCACCCAACCAGGGTTCGGTGAAAGAAGCGCTATAACTGTAGTATCCTTTACCATAAGTTTGAAACCTTAAGCTCAATTTCTGGCCATCGCCTGTAGGCACGGGTTTCCACTTCTTTAATTTTAAAATATTCCTTAATGAAAAGTTATTAAATGAAACTCCTAAAGTTCCGATAACCCGTCCATATCCCCAACCACCAGACAATTCTATTTGATCGGACGAGGTTTCTTCAACCTCATATTGAATATCCACTGTACCATCCGACGGATTTGGATTAACATTCGGATTAATGGTTTCGGGATTGAAATACCTTAGCTGAGCCAATTCACGTGTTGTCCTGATAATATCCGAACGGGAAAATAATTGTCCGGGCCGGGTTCTCAATTCTCTAACAACTACATGGTCGTTGGTACGTGTGTTTCCCTTAACCGTAACGTTCCTTATCGTGGCTTGTTTACCTTCATACACTCTTATTTCGAGGTCAATGGAGTCATTTTCAACTGCAACTTCAACAGGATTTGCCTGGAAAAACAGATACCCGTCATTCATATAAACCGAACTTACATCATCTTCACTTTGGTTGAAAGTGAGATTTGAATTTAACAATTCCCAATTATATACATCTCCTTTATTAATTCTTAATACCCTGTTCAGAAAGGCATCTGTATATTTTGTGTTTCCAACCCACGAAATATTGCGGAAATAATACTTTTCACCTTCATAAACTTCTAAGTCAATATTGATTGAATTATCCGTGTTACGGTAAACTGAATCTCTGATTACTTTTGCATCCCTGTAACCAACTGAATTATACTTGTCAACTAAATTTACCAGGTCTTCGTCATATTTATCTTTGATAAATTTAGATGCTTTAAATACCCTTAACTTAATATTCTCATTAACATAATCCCTTGTTATTTCAATAATGTTATCTAACTTGAGGGTAACGGCATTTTTGGCTAAATCGAATACAAGCTTTTCCAGGCCATTATATGGTTTAAAGTTTCCTTTTTCCTTTGTTTCTTTCAGGAATTTTTTAACCTTTTGATCATCAAACTGACTATTACCTGCAATATTGATGGTTTTGATCCTAATCTTTTCATTCTTTTTAATATCAATTTGCAATCGCACATGGTTTACCCTCATACTGTCAGTAATCTGCAAAATATTTACATCAGCATCAAGATTCCCTTTTTCAGTATAATATTTTTTAATGGCGTTTTTCGTCCGGATAAGCAGATTATCGGTTACAACATCTCCACTTGCCAGTTTGATTAGATCCCTGATATTATCTGCATCTGATTTTTTTATCCCACCAAATGAGAAAGTAGACATTCGGGGCCGTTCCTTAAGATCGATGTTAATGAATATCAGGTTTCCCTGAATTTTTGTAGCGGAGATTATTACATTCTCAAATAATCCCTGGTCCCAAAGATTTCGAATAGCCTTTGAAATTTCCTCACCCGGAACATCAATTATATCACCCACAGTTAATCCGGAAAGCATGATCAGAACATTGTTATCAAGGTATTTTACGCCTGAAACGGTTAGTCCTCCGATTTCATATTTTTTAGGATCAGCATAATCGATGTCATCCATTTCACCAATATTAACCTGTCCCAACGAATGAAACACAATGGCCATCATCAAAATTACCAGGCTGCCTATTCTGATCCTCATATTTCTATTTAATAATTTGTTCACTCGTTTTTCCAAATCTTCTCTCTCTATTCTGATAATCAACTATTGCTTCATATAAATCTTCCTTTCTGAAATCAGGCCATAATTTAGGCGAAAAATATAATTCAGCGTAAGCTATTTGCCATAATAGAAAATTACTAATTCTATGCTCCCCGCTTGTTCTTATGAGTAATTCAGGATCAGGAAAGTAATTGGTTGTTAAATGAGACTCAAATAAATTTTGATTGATATCTTCAGGTGAAATTTCATTTTCCGCTACCCTTTTGGCAATTATTTTTGCTGCATTTGCAATTTCCCATCTCGAGCTATAACTTAAGGCTAATATCATCGTCATCCTATTATGATGTGCAGTTTCATCAATGGCATTGTTTAATTCTTTTCGGGTAACTGACGGCAATGAATCCAATTCACCAATAGCCATCAATTTGATATTATTGTCATGTAAAGTTTTTACTTCTTTATTTATGGTTTGAACCAATAATCTCATCAAAGCATTCACCTCAGCTCTGGGGCGATTCCAGTTTTCTGTAGAAAAGGCATAAAGGGTCAGGTATTTAATTCCTAATTCTGCAGCTGATTCCGCAGTCTCCCTAACAGATTTAACGCCATGCCTATGACCAAATGTTCTGAGCTTTCCCCTCTGTTTTGCCCATCTTCCATTACCATCCATAATAATGGCAATATGCAGCGGCAGTCTGTCTTTGTCTATACTATCTTTAAAACTCATTAACTAACATTTGATCCTGGTCCTAAAATCTTTCTTCAAATTCAGAGCACTTATTCTTGTTCCTGAGATTTATATTATATGTCAGCGTCAATCCAACGAATGAATACCAATCATTTGTTTTTGAATTGCCTCGCTGCATCATGGGTTGGTGATCCATGTTCGGATCAGAAAACTGTAAATTTTCATAATCATCGTCTCCCGGTTCTATTTGATCAGATGGAAGATAATAAGTTTTGCTTACATCATCCAGGTAATCGGTAAATGTTTTTCGCATACCCCATTCGATGGAAGCAGCAATTTTTTTAGAAAAACTGTATTTAAATCCAATCCCAAAAGGTATGCTGAAGTTGTAAAATGAATAATCAGTCCTTTCCTTATCAATATATCTTTGATCATTCTGACCTTCTGTGCCATAGTCCATGAGGGTTAGCAGGCCAACTTTGGGTCTGTTATAAATTACCGCAACTCCGCCAAAAATATAGGGTGTAAAGTAATATTTCAGGCTGCCGGTATAATAAGGCAGAAAATTAAACTCAGCAACAGCTCCCAACTCCCACATACTGGATTTAAAACTAAGTGACCTGTCTTCCAGAAACTTTGAAACATTATCGTCGCCTGCTAATACCCCTTTATAAATATTTAGCTTAACCGACCATCTCGAATCAAGATTATACCTTGCAAGAACACCATAAGCCAGTTTTGTTTGCAAAAAAGGAATATTTGGGTTTAAATCCCCCATGTAAAATGAACCTCCACCAAACACTCCAATTTCCAACTGGGCTTTGCTACTGAAAGCAAAAAACAGAACAATAATTAATAAACCTAATTTTCTCATAAATCGCCGCAAAAATATAATTTTTTCCTTTAAATATTTAACAAAAAGTGTAGCAGCAAATTTCTACTTAAAACATCATTTGGTTATGCTAATTTCTGATATCCAATCCCCACATCAATTTTTCCCTTATCGTGTTAAAATAACTTTCATCTTCCAATTGAATGAGATTAATTTTAAAATCTTCCCTTTTTATTGTTAATTCTATGGATGAATCTACCGGTAAAGATCTGGAATCAAGGCTAACAAAAAATTCTTTTGATCTCCCAACTACTTTTATTTTTATCTGACTATTGTCAGGGATAACGATGGGTCTCACGGTTAAATTGTGCGGTGCAATTGGGGTGATCACAAAATTCTGGGACCCAGGAAGTATAATGGGACCGCCCAAACTAAGCGAATAAGCTGTTGATCCGGTAGGGGTTGAAATAATAAGGCCATCCGCCCAGTATGAATTCAAGAACTCATCATTAATATAAGCCTGAATTTTAAGCATTGATAACGGATCTTTCTTATAAACTGTAAATTCATTTAAAGCGTAATTTAAATTCCCGAACAAATTGTCAGGTGTTTTAAGCCTTAACAATGTTCTTTGATCCAATTTAAACTTATTTGCCAGTAATTGGTCGATTGCCTCGTTAATCCGGTCCTTCGAAACGGATGAAAGGAAGCCCATTCGACCCAGGTTAATACCGAGAATAGGAATGCTTGAATCCTGAACAAAAGTAATGGTGTCGAGCAGCGTTCCATCCCCGCCAATTGAAAAAAGAAAATCAGCATTTCCTTTGATCCCATTATTATCATTAAAAAAGCTCAAATTCTGATTGATCGTGATACTATCTTTAATTTTTTTGTAGTAAGGTTCATAAAGCAGGAGGGAAATATTTCGACTTAAAAGCTCATCAACCATTTGCTGAAGGTATACTTTATTTTCTTTTGAATAAGCTTTGCCGAATATTGCGACTTTCATCCTCTTGATTTATTAAAGAATTACTGTTTCTCAATTATACCGATTACTATTTGCAAGATTACGAAATTAAATATTATCTGTTAACTATTTAACATTTATTATGACAGCTATGTTTGTAATGAAAATGAATTAGATAGAAGGCATAAAATGGATAAAGAAACCCGATTCACCCATTTTATTAATTGAATATTCAAATCTTACAACAAAATCATAATAAGTTACGAAATCGAGCCCTACCCCAAAACCGGTTAGGATTTCATTTGAAAGTGGATTATATACATTATTTCTGTTATCAACCGCATACCCGAAGTCGGCATAAATATTCAAATAGAAAGCATAATAAAGCTTACTGAACTTTTCGGTCGGGATAAAATTAAAGTTCATGACCCGCATGGGAACCAACTCGAATTTCAGGTTATTTTTCCAAATTCCATAGTGTTGTGCATCCACCACATAGTACTCATAACCCCTTACAAAATCCCTGTTGTATCCTAATCCTTGCTGGTAATAATAGGGCTGATGCCAAAAAGGTGATACTTTTCCGGCCAAACCTACGGCGTAATAAAACCTTCCTTTTATTTGGAAGAACTTCCTGTAATTAGCTTTAATAGATAGCGAATTAACCTGGGGTTCATTAAAAAATCCCAACCCCTTTTTATCCAGTTCCACATCAAAATAATATCCGGTTAACGGATACTGCTTGAAATCGCGATAGTCGCGTCTGTACTGGTAATAAAATGAAAGGAACTGGTTTTTTGTTGTATTCCCATATGAATAATCAGGATTTAATTTTAATACTGTATCAGCTACCAGAAGGTTTGTATATCCCAATCTAAACCAGCTTATGTTATGGATGCCCTTACGGTAATAGGTTTCAGCATAAGCAAAATATTCCTTCCTGGGATAAGAGTGTTCACTTTTGTAGTAAAACTCTTCATTGCCTTCTGGTTTCCAATTATTGTCGTCAGATCCCCAGTCAAAGGAATTATAGGCTATTTCATGATTTTGCGAAAAGCCTCCTGAAAAACCCATACCCCATGTTTGCTTTTTATTTATATAAGGTATCACGTAAGTCAAATTATATTTCTCATCATACCCGAAGCGGGCATAAATTATCAGCTTTTCCCTTCTTCCCCTGAAATTATTCCAGGTAAGATATAAACCATAATTCAGCCGGCTCCAATCCATTTTTTTTACCCATTCATTAAAATTCCTGTCTGCAATCTCAAGAATAGGAACAGGCCAGATATACCAACGTTCGATAAAATCAATATTAATAAAATATTGACTGGAATCATTTTCAACAGGTATTGTATCGATGGTTACAAAATTGAATAAAGAGGTATTTACAAGGTTGTTCCTGCTTTGTTTAATAATTTCACCAAAATCTGATACAGGAATTGTATCGCCTTCTGAAAAAAGTAATTCTCTCTGAATAATTCTTTCCCTGGTGGTTTTATTTCCGCTAAAGGTTATTTTTTTAACAATTAACTGATCAGATGTATGAGTGGAGTCAGGATTTGGGAATGATGCACCAATTATCTCAGCAGAAAAGAAATTAAAGGTTATGATAATAACTAATAATGTTATCAGCCATCTCATTCTTAAATATTAAGATAATTCATCAATGAATCGTAACGATCACGCAAATCGTCATACATGCCTTCATCCTCAGTAAATGTAGCTTTAATGATATAATTATACCTGTTCAAAGCCTGAATTATCGGTTGAATTTCCATTTTACTGATCTTCAATGTCAACTCCATTTTAGTTGATTCTT
>JAUVJI010000082.1 GCA_030596605.1 Bacteroidales bacterium | reverse complement strand
TCACAAAAACTCAAATATCATATCCAAACCTCTGGTCGCTCGCTTCATGCTCAGGAAATAGACTTTAACGATATCAGAACCACATTACAAGCTTTGTATGCAATATATGATAATTGCAATTCTTTGCATACAAATGCATATGACGAGGCAATAACAACTCCCACAGAAGAGTCGGTACGTCGTGCTATGGCTATTCAGATGATCATAAATCATGAATTGGGCCTGGCCAAAAATCAAAATCCCTTGCAAGGCTCATTTATTATTGAGGAATTGACCGATTTAGTGGAAGATGCTGTTCTTTCTGAGTTTGATAAACTCACCGAAAGAGGAGGGGTTTTAGGGGCCATGGAAACCATGTATCAGCGAAGTAAGATTCAGGAAGAATCATTGTATTATGAAGAGTTGAAACATTCAGGTAGGTTACCGATCATGGGGGTTAATACCTTTTTATCTTCAAAAGGATCACCCACGACCATCCCCGGGGAAGTCATCAGGGCAACAAAAAAGGAGAAAGAATACCAGATTTCCATGCTGAAGGAATTATATAGAACTTATGACAACGAAACCAGGCAGTGGTTGCAGAATTTAAAAAACAATGCAGTACAGAATGAGAATGTTTTTGAAGCGCTAATGGAAACTACAAAATATGCTTCTATTGGCCAGATTACTAATTCGCTGTTTAATGTTGGTGGTCAGTATAGAAGAAGTATGTAAACCACGAGTAACGAAAATTGGTAACAAATTTTAAAGTTGTATTCAATGATTGACAAAGACATTTTAGTCATTTATCCCGAAACTACTTCAACACAAATAGCACTTTATAAAGGGAAAACCCTGCTATTTTTAAAAAACATCAAGCACAAACAGGATGATCTGGACAAATTTGTCAGCCTGGCTGATCAATTAGACTTTCGAGCTAACGTAATATTCAACGAACTAAAAGATAATGATACCGACCTTGAGCAGATAGAGATCGTCGTGGGCAGAGGAGGATTGTTGAAGCCTGTAAATGCTGGTGTTTATGAAGTAAACGAAAAGATGGTACTTGATTTAAAAACTGGCGTTGAAGGCATTCACCATACAAATCTTGGGGGATTAATAGCTTTTGAAATAGCGCAAAAAGTAAATGCGAAACCAATTCTTGCTGACCCTGTATCTGTTGATGAAATGGATGAGATTGCCAGGGTATCAGGACATGCCCTTATTGAACGAAAATCGATTTTTCATTCCTTAAACCAGAAATTTTTTGCAAGAAAATACGCAAAAGCCCATCACAAAAATTATGAGGAGCTAGCCTTAATAATGGTTACTGTGGGCATGGGAGGCATAACTGTTGCTGCCCATAAAAATGGAAAAGTTGTTGATGTTAATAATGCGTATGACGGAGAAGGTCCATTTTCTGTTAAGCGTACCGGATCATTACCTGTAGGAGATTTACTTCGATTAGCTTATAGTGGAAAATACACTGAAGATGAGTTGATACCGATGCTAACAAAAGAAGGTGGTTATGTATCATATCTGGGGACTGGGGATTTAAATGAAATAGATGTCTTAATGGCAAAAGGTGATGATAAAGCGCTATTTATTTCAGATGCTTGCGCTTACCAGGTTTCTAAAGAAATAGGAGCGATGTATGCTGTACTGGAGGGAAATGTAGATGCAATCATTTTATCAGGAAACATTTTCCACAGTGAACGCTTTTTAGGTAATGTAAAAAACAGGGTAGGAAAAATTGCCGAATTTGCATTATACCCAAGTGTAAATGATATTGAGGCTCTGGCTGAAAATGCATACCTTGTGTTGAGGGGTGAGCTTGAAATTCAGGAATATAAATAAAAGCCCCTGATTTGAACACCAGGGGCTTCCTTAAAAAATAATCTTTTAATTATTTTATAAATACTTTCTCGGTAACAAACTGATCCCCAGTTTGTACTTTTACAACATAATATCCTGTCCCTGCATTTACTTCAATCCGTGTAATTGTTTCACTGGTTGAATGTTTCCTGGCTACCTCTCTGCCCATCATATCGTAAATAACAATATCGCTATTACTGATCTCTGGAACTTGCACATAAACAATGTTTTCATTTGAATAGATATTTACCCCAACATTGGTTATGTCGTTGACATCTAAATTGCTGCTTTTGAAGTGCAAATTGAATCGGTGTTTTTTGTCTGCAGGAGTTGCGCTAAATTGGTACATGCCATCCAGTGTAAGAACATTTAAAGTGTTTTCCTTTAAATCTTCCAATACAACAACGATATCTTCTGCAATATTTATTAATTCAGTGGCGCTCAAATTAAAACTTCCTTCAATTCCTACTTCAAATCCAATAGGAATAATCAGGTCGTGATGAAGTTTTGGTAATACACTTACTGAGAATAATTCATCTTCATTAATAATAGCATAGATTTGTGGTGACTCAGTATAACCCCAGCGCTTTTCAAGGTCAAACATTGGATCATAGCCCGATGTTGCTCCAGGAATAAACTGAATCAAAACAGCATCATGATCATCATTTCCATCCACGCGTAATCGAATTGTCTCATTCATTTCAACACCCGAGCTTTTGTAAAATGATTGAGAACTATATTTTCTTTCACTTTGAGGAATTGTTAATGACGCAGAAGCGCTTGTGGCTCTTACCCAAAATCCCTGTGTAGAGGGAATAATACCATTAGCCATGCTACCAGCAAGAGGCCATCCCGTTCCGGTAAGTGCATTATAACACTCATCGTTGCCATTATTATGCACACAAGCCCACTCACTTAAATCAGTTTTTGTCCACAAGCTATTCCATTGTAGTGGTGAAGGATATGGGTTTCCTAATAAATTCCACCCAGCTGCCGGGCTTGATGGTGTATAGCTTAGACTTCCTATTGGATAATCTACATTGGCATTAAGGCTTCCGGCGAAGTTAACTGTAGTTGGCCCCGTAAGGTCATTTGATGCCCATGCTGAATACCCTTGTGTTACATTCATAGGCATTGTAATTGGGTTTACCAGGTAAGTCCATGTATCTGTCGGTTCATTATATTCTTTCAAATAAATATTCATATATATTCCTATTTCAGCATCACTGATAGGTGGAGAAACTAAGTGCCACATCTCAGAGGTTAGATATTGCTGAACCGTAGTTGTCCCCGCAACATTAAATGTTCCAAAATCTATTAGAGAGGCCATGCCTGTTGCGTCAGCAGTAAGGAATGCATCTCCAGCAACATTTAATATTTCATCTGGGTCTACTCTTAAATGAGCATTTGTTTCTAAGTTTAAATCACCATTAATATACAATGGATACCATGAAGTATTCCAAAGAATTGCCCTAACGCCATTTTCCACAACAAGATCATGAAAAAATACATTTGTATTTTGAACAATAATTTGTACAGAATCTATAATTCCTCCACAATGAACGGCACCTCCGGTTGCATGCCAGGTGGACCCATCAAAAAATCTAAAATAGTTATATACGGTTAATGATCCAGAGCTCATATATCCACCAGATCCATCATCAAATGTTATATCACCGTATCCAAAATAATCATAATTATTTGTAACGGTTCCTCCAAAAATGTATAAATTACCACCGTATTCAACCTGTAAGTCGTCTCCAATGAATAAAGTTCCCCCTGTTTCGATAGTTACATTTCCATAAACGATCATATCACTAGCCTGATAAACCTCAACCTCTCCACCATCTTCAATTGACATGCTTTTACATCTGTATGCACCAAGTGAGGCATTCACAACTAATGAATCAATAAGAACAGGATAGTTTGGTGCGCCACCGGGAATAATAACGTCAATGTTTTCATCCGGAGTGAACCCCGAATTCCAGTTGTTGGGGTTATTCCAGTCACTTGAAGCGGCTCCTGTCCAGGTATACTGGTAGCTCCAAGAACCTTCTTGAATACCAAAATCATCTATGTTCCAGTATCCATCAGTACCAAAGAAAACAAATCCACCACTTACTTCCCACCAGAAAAGTAACCGGTTGGCGCCATCTGCCCAGGAGGATATATCATATTCCTGCCAACCTTCTTCTGATGCAGTGCCAACGTCCCACTGGTCAATAGTATAAGTCGTTACGCCTCCATCAGGGCTGCCATAAAATGTTCCATCCTGAAATGCAAACAAGCCTGTTGTTGCTAGCCAGTAATGGTAAAATCTTACATGAATATTTGTATTCGATATTACATCAAAACAAGTAGAATAAACGTTTCCATTACTTGAACCAGAGATTGTTCCATAAACATGATTTCCTGTTGGAGGTGACGATCCTTCCCAGTTTGTGCTTATTGTCCAGGTGCTGGCATTATCAGTACTCCAATCAGTTGGCCATGCTCCGGAAGCATTAAAGTCTTGATAGTAAGGAATAGATACACAATTAAATACTGGCTCATAAACATTAATATCATCTATTGCGATGTCACTTCGATTACCATTACCAATGTCTGCCATGAAGCCAATATATACATTATCGAACGAGCTATAAGCCGAGAGATTTATAATAACTTTATGCCACAGATTTCCCTGGTTGCCCGTAATGTTCCATAGATTTGTCCAGTTTGAGCCCCCATCTGTAGAAACATAAACATTTAAGGTTCCCATATGATCTCCAAATAAGGTAAAACCATTATACATATGATAATAGAACTCAAATTTTGGTTCCGTCAAACCAGCCGAATTAAAATTGAATTCAGCATATAATCCAGCGTTATCATTATTATTTCCATTGGCTTCAGCATAGGCATACCATGTCCCTTCATAGGCGGCGCTTGGGCCGGTTAAAAAGGATGGTGTTCCATTTTCATTTCTGTCCCAGTCGAAATCGTCATTGGCGTATTGCTGCCATTCACCAAAATTTGTTTCAAATCCTTCGGAGTATGGAAATGTTGATACCTGTGCAAAAATTTGAGATATAAATATCACCCAGATTAATACCGTTAATGAAAGTCTAAATTTTTTCATAGTCTTAAATATTTAGTTAATAATTTTTGCAAATTAAGAGATAAATTTGGCGGTTGATTAATGCAAATATACATAGAGATTACATAATTACCAAAAAAATCTTTATAAAGCACCAAATTAACAATTTATTAACTCGAATGTTGTTGGGAATAAGTTGAATTTTTAACATCCAAATGTTAATTATTCCGTAAACTAAAGAAAAATGGTCTTTATAAGGATTTTACTTTTGACGATGGATTTGGTGCTTAATTAATAAATAGAATGATCAAGAGAAGTATATTAATAGTATTTGGACTCGCAGTTATTAGCGTTGTTATTTTGATTTCGGGTAACGAAAAAACTGAGAATAATAATTTCAAGTTGACTAACAATGTTAATGATAGCCTTTATTTTAATATTCAGAAAATTTGTAACACATCAAAAGCAAATAGACTTGATAGTATCTTTAACAGGTATAATAAAAGAGGTGTTTTTAATGGCGCTATTCTTTACGGCGAACATGGAAATATAATTTTCAATAAAGCTTACGGGTATAGCAACTTCAGGAAAAAAGAATTGCTAACAACAACATCTTCATTTCAACTGGCCTCGGTTTCCAAAATGTTTACAGCCATGGCTATCATGATTTTACAAGAAAAAGAGCAACTATCTTATGATGATTCTTTAACTAAATATATTCCCGAATTTCCTTATTCGGGTATAACCATACGTCAATTGTTGCATCATCGGTCGGGCTTACCCAGGTATATGTCTTTAACCGATAAGTATTGGGATATTAATAAGCCTATCAATAATAAGGATGTAATTCAACTTTTTGTTGAATACAAACCCGAAATGTATTACAGGTCAGATGAGCGCTTTCATTATTGCAATACTAATTATATTTTGTTGGCCTCCATTGTCGAAAGGATTTCAAAAAAACCTTTTGATGTTTTTGTGAAGGAATATATATTTGACCCCCTTTCAATGAACAATTCATTTGTTTATAACCTTCGTGGTGATACACTTGTTCATTATAGGGTAGAGGCAGGGACTCCCGGATATAGAAGCCGGGGTTGGCGAATGATTGAAATGGGGGATTACTATTTAAACGGAGTAATGGGCGATAAAGGTGTTTATTCAACCGTTGAAGATCTTTTTAAATTCAATCGGGCGTTGGATTCCGGAACCCTGGTGAGCACGTCTTTGCTCAAAGAAGCATTTGTTCCTGGCAGCCCACAATCCAAAAGTCAAAAAGAGAATTATGGTTTTGGTTGGAGGATCAAAACAAAAATGGACAACACAGTTTATCATTTCGGTTGGTGGAAGGGCTTCCGGTCTTATTATATTAGAGATATGGAAAATGATCGGGTTTTAATTGCATTAACCAATACACATAATGGTATATCGTCAAAAGTTTTTTGGGATATAATTCAAGAAGATTTTGATTCAGAGGAATTATTAGAGGTATATCACCAACTTGAATAAAAAGAACAATTCTATTGGTTTAACACAAGCTTAAACCCAACCCCATGAACATTAATCAATTCAATGTTCGGGTCATCTTTTAGGTACTTTCTTAGTTTGGTAACATAAACATCCATACTTCGGGCGTTAAAATAACTATCATCAAGCCATATTTTCTTAAGGGCAATACTTCGATCAAGCACTTCATTGATATTATCACAGAGCATTTTTAATAATTCTGATTCTTTAGATGTAAGCTTCTGTTCTTTGCTGTTGATTTTTAATATTTGTCTGTTATAATCGAAATTAAATTTACCTATCTCATAAAAGTTTCTGCTGGTATCCAGTATTTTACTTTCAGTTGTCCTTCTTATAATAGCCCTCATTCGCATTAATAGCTCTTCCATACTGAATGGCTTGGTAAGGTAATCATCCGCTCCTATCTCAAACCCCTTTAGCTTGTCCTCTTGCATTGACCTGGCTGATAGAAAAAGAATCGGAATTTTTTTATCGATCTGCCTGATTTCTTTTGCTAAGGTAAAACCATCTTTTATCGGCATCATTACATCTACAATACAAAAATCGTATTTGTCTTTTCTGAAGCTATCATAAGCTTCCTTTCCATTAACACACAATGTTGTTGGAAACCCCTTAGCATTTAAATAGGAAGTCAATATCGTTCCCAGGTTTTTATCGTCTTCTGCAAGAAGTACTTTAATTTGCTCGTCGTTCATACTTATCCGGCCGTTTTATTGTTAATCGGTAAATATATAATAAAATTTGTTCCTTTATTCAGCTCGCTTTCAAGTGTTATTTTGCCTCCGTGCCGTTCAATAATGGTTTTAACATAACTAAGTCCCAATCCAAAACCCTTTACATTGTGAACATTTCCGGTGGGAATCCTATACAATTTTTCAAATATTTTTTTCTGATTAGCCTTACTTATTCCTGTTCCATTATCTTTAACGGAGATCAAAATTCCACTATATGAATTTTCTGTTGAAATTAAAATTTCAGGAGTGACCGGCGAATATTTGTTCGCATTATCCAAAAGGTTAAAAATTACATTGGTAATATGTATCTTATCTGCTTCAACTGTAAAGGAGTCAGCTCGAAGTTGGGTTTTAATACCCCCGCCCTTTTTCTTAACCTGAAGATGAATGTTATTAATCGTTTCTGTAATTATAGCATGAATATCTATAAGCTCCTTTTTCAAAATGACCTGGCCCTTTTCTAAATATGCAGATTGTAATATTCGTTCAGCCATTTTTCCAAGCCGGCTGTTTTCCTCGTTGATCACATTAATATAATTATTGTAGAGGCTATCTGATTTGATTATGTCCTTATCACCCAAGGCTTCACAGGCTAAAGAGATAGTGGAAATAGGTGTTTTGAATTCGTGGGTCATATTATTAATAAAATCGTTTTTTATATCCGATATCTTTTTCTGTTTTAAAATAGTAATAACAGTATACGCAAACGACAAAATAATAATGATAATGAAAACGATTGAAGTTGATAATATTTGCCACAACTGTGTAATAAGAAAGCGTTTTTCGTTTGGGAAAAATATCATTAAATAATCCGGACTACTGAACATATCTGTCGGAAACAAAGCAAATGTGAAGCCCTTGTTTAATAGTTCTTTGGGATATTTGCCTGTTTTTTGAATGGGCATAAAATTTCGAGCAGGACTAAAAACACCAAATTCAAATTCGGTATTGATTCCCTTTGTTTTCAATTCATCGGAAATTAATGAATCAAGTAATAATGGGCTTATCCTGTTTTCAATAGGAATATTACTATAGTCATATACCATGCTTTTCAGAACATCCTGGGCAAGCATTGATTTTTGCAAAAATTTATCAAAATCCCAGGCTCCTGAAGCGGAACCACCTCCCTGAAAAAAAGATTGATTTAAGGAGTCTGCATACTGTAGCCATTGCTGTCTGATATTCATTTGGCTTTTGAGTTTGTTAGCAGCCTCAATTCGTTCAAGTTTATAAACAACAACCGAGACAGCTTCATTAACACCTTGTACAAAATTTGCCTCTTTTACCGTGATGGCATTTTTTATCCAATATGATTGGATAACCATTAATCCAATCAGTGCAAAGGTGATAATAATCAATATAAATATGAATCCTTTTCGGTTCATTATCACAAAAGTACGCTTTGACAATCCAACTTATTTTGTTTTTAACGTTTCTTAACTTTTAAGATCAGGGCGATTGATTTTGGCACGATTTCTGAAAAATATTAATTACAATTGATTAACAATTGTATTGTTCTTTTAAGATTAAGCTAAGTTTTCTATTTAGCTTATCAGAATGCTAAAGATTTTACACTCTAATATTTGGTTTTTGGTTTGAGAGGTGTGGCTTACCGGCTACACCTTTTTTTTGTTATAGACGTTTAAGTTTGATTTCTTTTATTTTCTTTATTGCTTAACGACCTGTTTGTTTCAATGATTTTTTTTACTTGGTGTTCCAATATTTGGAAATGTGTCTAATATTGGGATGTTCATTTTTCATTTATACAATATATCTAACTCTTTATCATAATTTATTTTAATTCTAAATTTGAAATTGTTTAAAATTGTATGTTCTTAAAAACAGATCATTATGATTAAACAAATTATTTTTTTAATAACCCTTTTAATTACCCTGGGTGTATTTGGGTGGACCACCAGAAGAATTTATTCCTATATAAAGCTTACGAAACCATTTCCTATTAAAGATTATGGAAAGCGCTTTGCGCTAATGATGAAAGTTGCCATTGGGCAGTCAAAAATATTCAGGTTTCCATTTGTTGGCCTTTTACACGCTTTGGTTTTTTGGGGATTTCTTGTAATTCTGGTTGGAAGTATTGAAATGATTATTGATGGCCTTTTTGGTACCGACAGAGTTTTAAGTTTTCTCGGAGTTTTTTATGATATTATCACTGCATCAGGTGATGTCTTTGCCTTGATAATTGCCATTGCTATTTTAGCTTTCCTTTTCAGAAGGATTTTCATGCACATAAAAAGATTCAGTGGTGTTGAAATGGAGCACAAATCGCACTATGATGCCAATATCGCCTTAACTATTATTTTATTATTAATGCTTTCCCTTTTGGGTATGAACACTTATTACCTTGTATTACACTCTGAACATAGCGTTGGTTGTTTCCCTGTTAGTCATTTATTATCACAGTACATCGTAGGAGGTAATAATGTATATTATTGGCATGAATTCTACTGGTGGGCACATATTTTATTGATATTTCTTTTTGCTAACATTTTGCCATATTCCAAGCATTTTCATGTGTTTATGTCGGTTCCTAATGTTTTTCTTTCCCGGCTTGAACCCCTAGGATATCTTTACAATATGCCCGATATTACAAACGAGGTAAAACTTATGATGGATCCGAATACGGCTTTCTCAGAACCTGCAGAGGGTGGCGAGGAGGTTTCACGGTTCGGGGTGAAAGATATTGAAGATGTAACATGGAAGAATTACCTGGATTCGTTAACCTGTACTGAATGTGGAAGGTGTACTTCTGTTTGTCCTGCAAATATCACAGGAAAAAAATTATCTCCCCGCAAAATTATTATGGATGTCAGGGCAAGGATGAAAGAAAAGGGTCCGGGGCTGGTTAAGCTGGGGAAAGATTTTGACGACCGGAAGGCTTTAATTAACGACTACATTTCTCCCGAAGAATTATGGGCGTGTACAACCTGTAATGCTTGTGCACAGGAGTGTCCGGTAAATATCAACCATCCTTCATTGATTGTTGATCTCCGCAGGTACCTCGTTATGGAAGAATCAGCCGGGCCGGGTGAATTGAATGCTACTTTTACCAATATCGAAAATAATGGTGCACCCTGGCAGTTTTCTCCTGAAGACAGGATGTTGTGGGCTGAAGGACTTGAGGTTCCAATAAT
The DNA here is from genome assembly GCA_030596605.1 of Bacteroidales bacterium. Classification (GTDB taxonomy): domain Bacteria; phylum Bacteroidota; class Bacteroidia; order Bacteroidales; family JAADJA01; genus JAADJA01. The sequence continues at coordinate 7,602 of JAUVJI010000082.1, read as the reverse complement.
GTCGGATAAACTTGCAAAAGAAGAAAAGCCTGAATACCTATTCTGGGTAGGTTCTGCCGGGGCATTTGATGACAGGTACAAAAAGGTAAGCCGTGAGTTTGTAAAAATACTGGATTACCTCAAAATCGATTATGCTGTTTTGGGTACGGAAGAAACTGATAGTGGTGATGTGGCCAGACGTGCAGGAAACGAGATGTTATTTCAAATGCAGGCCATGATGAATATTGAAATACTAAATGGATATGAAGTGAAAAAGATCATTACATGTTGTCCGCACGATTATAATACATTATTGAATGAATACCCTGATTTTGATGGAAATTATGAGGTGATCCACCATTCGCAGTTTTTGCAACGGTTTATCGCTGATGGGAAAATCAGCATAACCGATGGAGCGTTTAAAGATAAAAAAATCACCTTCCATGATCCATGCTATCTTGGTAGGGCTAATGATGAATACAAAGCTCCGCGCGATGTGTTGAATGCCATACCCTCAACAAAAGTCGAAATGAGAAGAAATAAAAGCTTTGCGCTTTGCTGTGGCGCCGGTGGCGGGCAAATGTTTAAAGAAGCTGAAAAAGGAGACAAAGAGATTTTTATTGAGCGCACTGAAGAAGCTATTGAAACCGGAGCCGATATTATTTGTACTGCCTGCCCTTTCTGTATGGTGATGATGACCGACGGAATTAAATACAAAAATAAGGAGGAGGAGATGAAGAATTACGATATTGCTGAATTGGTAAGCATGACAATAGGCTTGTAAAAAAAGATTGTTATTTCAGACCTAAGCGTTTCATCCTTTTGTTCAACAAGTTCAAATACAATTCTTTATTATTACTATCTAAGAAAGAAATATTGATGAGTTTTTGAAAAGAAACTCTCAAACTGTAAAAATCAGACAATGTGTTTTTGATTGTTTTTTCCGAAAGTTTCATTCTTTCCCTGCCCAGATAATCAATTAATGTTTTATCATTAAGTTTTTTGTTTTTACCTTTTATCTTAAGGGCGGTTTCTTCTACTTCTCCACTAAGAAGAATAGTTGAGTTTAGAAAATCATAAGCCGGTGCGAGTTCTATTTTATTGTTTCTCGCAATTACCGAATAATTCTTAAGATGCATATCTTCATTGCCAATAATGAAATTAAATAATATACGTTTGAATAGTTTTGCCTTCTCCAATATAGGAAAAGTACAATAAGTTTCAACAAGAAGGATTAATTTCTCAACTGTATAATTATATTTTGTTTCACGGCTCAATTCGGCAAGTTGTGCGAAGTCTTCCACAGCCAATTTTTTATTTCGGCCTTCACGGTCAAATCGTTTTATAAAATATGTTAGTGTTCCGTCTTTCGAAAAAACCAAGCCGTGAACAGGAACTTCAATACCTGCAATCTTTGCCAGTTTCATTGTTAAGTCCTCATTTTCCGGTACCTGAGAAAAAATGTGGTGTTGGGGTTTTAAAATGAACTTCCCGTTTATATCAACAATATCAAACTTTTCTTTTTGAACATTTAATACGGCGCTTAATTTTGGCTGCACTCCCTGTATTGACATTTTTGACGATCTACTTGCTGCTTCTCGTCTGAGTTCTTGAGCAGTAAACTGTAAATCGTTCAATTCTGTTAAGCGTCTTGACAATATTTTCAAACCCTTTGCCGAATATTTTGTTTCGCTTTGCTGATATGTTATCGGGCAAATTATCATCTGTTTTGTATTTCTTCTATGGTTACATTTCCAACGGTATCTTTTCCAATAGCTATCAATTGACTAAAATAGTCATGGCGGTCAATTTTATTATTTTTTAATAATGCCTCAAGTTGCCAGCCTTCCGGAAGCAACCCGTCAAAAAATGGTGGAAAGGTTTCGAAATTGTATTTTTGCTGTGATAAGGGCATTGTTAAAGAAACCGGTTTGCCGGTATAGCCGGGTAAATACCCGAAGAAATAGTTTTTCCCATACTCCGTTTCGACAAGAATTCCGGCTTGAATTCCTGATACAAAAACGTTAGATTTTCTCATAACTATTCTGATTAAATAAATCCATCAATGGGCTTTTCAATTCAATTCTGATATTTAATACAAACAAAATATTTATTAATGTTTTGTACTTTACAGTTTCTTTTCCTTTTTCTATGTCAAAAACTACTGTCTTCCCAACTCCTGCTAGTTCAGCTAAGTCCTTTTGATTTAATCCTGCTTTTTTACGGTGGAATTTTACTATTTTTCCTATTATTTTTGAATCCATATATTTTTACTGCTGAAACAGCAAAAATAGTTAAAGTTAAATAATTACACAAATATTTTTTAATAAAAAGAAATATTTACTGTTATGGCGGGAAACATCATAAAAAGCATTTTTTCTTTATAACAAACCAACAAACTAAAAATCCATATCAAAACGAGGGTTAACAACATTATTATAAATAGAACCAAATGTGTAGGTCAAACCTAGGTTTACCCAAAAATTATAATCTGTTTCCATTTCGTGTTGCCGGGTTAATACATCTTCAACAGAACTAGTTTCTTTTTTAAGTGCTATTTGGTCGCGGGGCATATCAAATCCTCCCCATAAATTAAATGACAGGCCTTTAAAAATGCGAATATCTGCGCCAATATAAGTTCCAAGATGAAATAAGGAAAAATCATGTAGATAATTTGAACCATAAACAGCTCCTTCAATCGAACCCCAATTGACAATATATTTTAACATAATGCTCAAACTTTGTGAAAATAATCGGTCATCTAATTTGTTATAGATTGTAGTATCAGTATAATTCGAGTATTCATATCCTGCTGAATATAAAAACCGGAGTTGTTTTCGTGAAGCTTACGAATACTTGAACAAATTGTATTCAATTGCCGGTTTTAAAGTCATTTTAAAATCCATGTTGCCGTAGGTACTGTTTTTTAAATATAAGAACCCGCCTGCACCCCAGTGCTCACCAATACTTTTAGTAAACAAATTGCTACTATAATAGCTTCTTTGATATGTGTCAATAGAGTAAACCAATGAATCATCCTCGTACAGCCTGTACCTGCTTTCATTATATCGGGAACGCAAATTTATTTCGATTTTTATATCAGACGTTACTTTCTGAACCGAAACGCCTGAATTTATATTGAAATACTTATATGATTTCTCTCCGTTAGCAAATCCGTAACCATATACTTCAAATACCCAGTTTTTCCAGATGTCCTTTTCTTCAATATTTTCGTTTTCATTGTTTATACTAAGGTTAAGATTATTTGCAAAAGGCGTTTTCATAATATATGGTACCAGTCCGAGTTGGATATGTTTTAGTTGCTCCTTCCTTTCTTCATCATCGGTATAATCAGCCGGTAAACTAAAAACAAGCGTATCGTTTAACCTCTGAAACTTTTTTTGCCCTGTAAATTGAATCATATATTCGGTACCACCGCTGCCGGTTTCCATTTCTGAAATTATAATATGTACATCAGCTACTTTGCGGTCGCGAACATAATTAACAATAGTGAAGTTTTCCTTAAAATAACTCTGGTCGCAATAGTCGCAATCAATGTAAATATTTAAAGCCTTTTCACGGCTTAAAGATATTGTATCATTTGCCTCCTGGGCATAAAGTTGAAAAATCTGGAAAACAAAAAAGATAAAAATAATGAAGGGCTTGTTCATAGTTAATGATTTTGAAAACAACGGTGAAAGATAGATAATAATTGTAAAATGGCAGGAAGAATCAAAATGAATATTTTATCTTCAATTAAGGCATGATCAATGAAACCGGCCGACCCTGATAAGCAGCCATGTATTCGGATTAATAAAATAAAGCGTTTGATTTGGTATTTAATTATCCGCCTTAAACGCTTTCATCGCTTCAATTAAGTCAGGCAGAACTTTATGTACATCTCCGATAACTCCGTAATCGGCAGTTTCAAAAATTGGCGCTTCGTTGTCTTTATTTATTGCTACAATGAATTTTGATGAACTCACTCCGGCAACATGCTGAATTGCACCTGAAATACCTGCTGCAATATATAAGTTAGGAGCTATTATTTTTCCTGTTTGTCCTGTATGTTCTTCGTGGGGGCGCCAGCCTTCGTCAGAAACCGGGCGAGAGCAAGCAGTTGCAGCACCCAGAAGATCAGCAAGTTCTTCAATCGGCCCCCAATTTTCAGCGCCTTTCATTCCTCGTCCACCGGAAACCACTATTTCTGCATCGCCTAACAAAACTTTTCCGGTAATTTTGGTTACATCTTTCACTTCGATCCTGAAATCATTATCGGTTAATTCCGGGTTGAAGGATTCTATTTCAGCGCTTCCTCCTGTTTCTTTGATCTCAAATGAGTTCTGAGAAAGTGTTAATACTTTTTTCTCTGAATTAACTTTAACATTTGCAAAGGCTTTACCTGTAAAAGCTTTCTTTTGGACTGTGAATGGATCAAGACTGGAGGGTAGGGCACAAACACCTGCCACCAAACCGGCTTTTAGTTTTACCGAAATCCTTGGTGCCAAAGCCTTACCTGTAAAATTATTGCTTAAAACAACCACCACTGCACCTGTTTTTTCAGCTACCTGACTGATAATGGAACTATAAGCTCCGTTTATTAGGTGGTTTAGCTTTTCATCTTTAACGTTTAAAACTTTGTTTGCCCCGAAATTACCAAGCTTAGTAAGCTCGTCCTGTTCAACGTTCCCGATAGATAGGGCGGTTACAGATGAACCCATCATTTTAGCAATTTCACTGGCATAGGATACCAATTCAAAACTTAACTTTTTGAACTTTCCATCCCAATTTTCTGTATATACTAAGACTGACATATTATTTAGATTTTAGATATTAGATTTTAGATTTGAAGCTCACCAAATCGTAAATCTAAAATTATAATTCATAAATTAAATGACTTTTGCTTCTGTATGTAATAAATTAACCAATTCCTTCATGTTTTCCGGGTCAACCATTTTACAGGCAGCCCTAACTGGTGGTAACTCATAGCTTACAAACTCCGTCATTGTATCTGCCGCTGCTGCTTCAACAATATTAAGTGGTTTTTTCCGAGACATCATGATTCCCCTCATCGAAGGAATTCTTGGTTCTATGGCGACACCTTTCTGAATAATTGCAACAAAAGGTAATTGTGTTGCAACTATTTCTGAGCCGCCATCAATTTCTCTTTTCAGTATAACACTTCCCCCTTTAATGTCAATCTTTGACACAGAAGACACAGAAGGAATCCCAAGAAGTTCGGCAATCATACCACCAACTGCAGCCCCATTGTAATCACTCGACTCGATGCCAGAAATAATCATGTCATAACCCAGGCTCTTTACTGCTTCTGCTATTTGATATGCAACACCATAAGCGTCTGTTGGTTCAGTATTTACGCGGAAGGCATCATCAGCACCGATAGCAAGGGCTTTACGAATTGTAGGTTCAGCACTTTGCGGCCCAACACTGATTACACTAACTTTTTCTATTGCGCCTCCTGACGCTTCCTTCAATTCAAGCGCCCTTGTTAAGGCAAGCTCATCCCAGGGATTGATGATCCATTGAACGCCATTGGTGTCAAAAGCTGTATTATTGTTTACAAACCTGATTTTTGTGGTTGTGTCAGGTACATTACTAATACAAATAAGAATTTTCATATTTATTATTTTGCTATAAATTTTAGGATAAAAACAGGGAGACAAAGATATAAAACTCTTTGTCAAATAAGCAATATAAAAATTAGCATATTAATCCTTCAACAGTAACCTCGAAATAACAATTTTTTGAATCTCGGAGGTTCCTTCATAGATTTGTGTCAATTTTGCTTCTCTCATTAGTCGTTCAACATGGTACTCTTTTACATAACCATACCCTCCATGAATCTGAACAGCTTCGGTTGTAACCTCCATAGCAATATCGGCAGCATATTGTTTTGCCATTGAACTTGCAAAGGCGAAAGATTTTCCGTTATCTTTTAGCCAGGCTGCTTTCAAACATAAGTTTCGTGCATTTTCAACTTTAACCGCCATATCCGATAACTTAAATGCAATAGCCTGATGATTGGCTATTTCTGTTCCAAATGTTTTCCTCTCTTTTGAATACTGAATAGATCTCTCTAAAGCCCCGGCAGCTATCCCCAATGCTTGTGCTGCAATCCCCAGACGTCCTGCTTCAAGGGCTTTCATGGCAATTTTAAAACCGAAGCCATCTTCGCCAAGTCGGTTTTTTTTTGGTACTTTTACGTCTGTAAACATTACCGAATGTGTATCTGAGCTTCGCATGCCCATTTTATCTTCGTGTGGACCCAGGCTTATTCCCGGTGTGTCTTTTTCAACAATAAGGGCATTGATACCACGATGTTTTTTTTCAGGATGAGTTTGTGCAAACAGAATATATATTGACCCTGAATTCGCACTGGTAATCCAGTTTTTGATTCCGTTTACCAAATAATGATCACCTTTATCTTCAGCAATAATCCTTTGCATGGTAGCATCCGAACCGGATTCAGGTTCTGATAAAAGAAAAGCTCCAATTTTGTCTCCTCTTGCCAGAGGCTTTAGGTATTTTTCTTTTTGTTCTTCTGTACCAAATTTTTCAATAGTATAACATACCAGGGAATTGTTAACCGACATGATCACACTTAAAGAGGAATCAATTTTTGAGATTTCTTCCATAGCAAGTACATACGAAACCGTATCCATTCCTCCGCCGTCATATTTTGGATTGACTATCATTCCCATAAAGCCAAGCTCTGACATAGTTTGTACATGCTTAGTAGGAAATTCGGCTTTAGAATCTCTCTCTATAACATCATCTAATAAATCTCTTTGTGCAAAATCGCGGGCTGCATCCCTTATCATTAACTGTTCTTCGGTAAATTCAAAATCCATTGGACAATAATATTTCGTGAGATAATAAGTTTTTCGAGGTCAAAAATAATGATTTATCTATAATAATAGTTTCTAAAATTTAATTTGTGCCAAAGATGATTGAGCATCTGTAAATTTATTCATGATTTCTTCGACAATTTCACCGGCAGGTTTAATTTCGTTAATATACCCGGAAACCTGTCCTATTTCAAGTTCTCCTTCCTGCAGATCGCCTTCAAACATACCTTTTTTTGCACGACCTCTCCCCAATAAATCTTTTAATTCTTCCACAGTATATCCTTTATCTTCAGCTTCCCGGACTTGCTGATAAAACTTATTTTTAATTAGACGGACAGGGATCACTTTTTTCATCACCAACTTTGTTTCACCATCTTTTGCTTCAACAATTGCATTTTTAAAATTATTATGAGCTGAAGATTCCATTGAAGCAGCAAACCGGCTTCCAATTTGTACACCTTCTGCCCCTAATGAAAATGCTGCCAACATAGCTCGACCAGATCCAATACCACCAGCTGCAATAAGAGGAAGTGAAATAACTTCTTTAACCTGAGGAATTAAACACATGGTGGTTGTTTCTTCAAGCCCATTGTGTCCTCCTGCTTCAAATCCTTCTGCTACAATTGCATCCACACCAGCCTCTTCACATTTTTTAGCAAATTTTACATTGGCCACCACATGAACAACGATAATTCCATTTTCTTTTAAATATGAGGTATATTTTTTAGGATTTCCAGCCGATGTAAAAACGATT
>JAUVJI010000013.1 GCA_030596605.1 Bacteroidales bacterium | reverse complement strand
TTCAGGGTTGAGAAAAAATGACCAAAGACTTTATCCAAAATCTCCGGATCATTTATTTTCCTGATGATGTACTCACCAGATTCACGAACGAATGAATTAAGGCCTTTTGCCTTATCAATTTTTATTATAATTTGAGACAAGGCTTTTTCAGCTGTTTTAATATCGCTTGAATGAACAACCACAAAAGAAGTTTTCTTGTTTGATCCTATTAAATGCTTTTCAGCCAGCGCTACCTCATTTCCAATCCACGAAATAAATTCCTGCTGAATATCAATATGGTACTTTTTCCTGAATGAAGATTCAAACTTGCTGAACCTTACCTTATATGCTGGGGTTTTAGAGCGAATCAGAAAATGCTGCTCAAAATTCTCAAAACCCAAATGTAGTAAAAGCGAAATATCAAATGGAAGGATTTGCTGAAGTTTGATTTCCTGGGGCTCTTGTGTAAATTGGTTTAACAGAGATTGTCCTGTATCTGATGTTATCGTGTAACCGTTAAAAAGTAATTCATCACTCTTAATAATTAAATCTGTTTCAGTCCATTCACCAAAGTCAAACAGACTTTCCGGATCAGGGAATTTATCATGGTTAAAGAATTTTTCAGCAAACCGTCCAAAAACGTTATAATTGAAATAAATATTGGCATCCACATTTTTTCCTGCGGTTTGCTCAATCCGCCTAAACCTTTCATTTGTATTTACCGGCTCTCCTGAATTTAAATGATCAACAACCTCTTTTAGAACCCGCTCATCAAAACTCCCTGCAAATAAACCGTTATGTATGGTATAATTAAAAATCCTTTCAAGGCTTGAAATGTTGACCATCATTAACTCAGCTTTCTCATACGATTTCTGCATTACAATGCTCTTCGCACCATTTATCTTCTTTATAAAACTTTCGATGGCTAATCCCTGGTCTGTTGCCGGAAGTTCAAAAATATAAACAGGTGTTACCTCTCCCCGAAGATTATCATTCAATGAAATTACAAGCCTGTTTTGCTCATATAGCTCATTAATATATGAGTCTGTTTTGAAAACAGAATCAAAATACATTATCTCCTGATGAAGTTTATTTACTGACGAAATACCAATGAGTTCCTTCCATAATTCGGTTTTTGACGTTAATTTATAAAAAGATTGCGGGAGATTCTTTATTTCGGCAAATAAAAAAGTATTGGATGAAATAGCATGTAAAGCAGGTGATGTGGGATTTTTAATTTTTTGGTAATAAGAATACCCCCAAAATCCTACAGCGATTACTATCACCGAAACACAAACTATAATAAATATTCTCCAGAATCCTGACATCTATTATTTGGTATCTGTTCTTAGTTTAAAACAAAGTTAGAACAAATCAATGGAACTGCTAATATTTGTAAAGGATTAAGTTAACAGTTAAATGTTAATTGAAATAACCTATAGTCATAAAACAAAAAAACCGGGCTTTCACCCGGCTCTTTCATTTTCCTTCTTGATTTTCAATGATTATTCTTCATCTCTACCTCCACTGAGTTCAGGCACTAATTCTGAAACTTCATCAAAAGTGCTAACAACGATTTCCCTGTATTCTTCAAAAAATTTCCATTTGGAGCCTTCTCCATGAACATCTTCATAGTCTTTCCAGAATTTATCTTCCTCATCAAAAAATGCCCAGTTTTTAAATCCGAAACCAATTGCGATGTCTCTACCGCTACCGGAATGAAATTGTGTTCTAAATACTGTGAAATAATTAGGGTAACTTTTCTCTTTATAAACTTCAACTACTTTTTCAAGCAGTACTGTAAAACGATAGCCTTCAAATGGTTTGATATCGTATACAGCCCAGACTTCTTTTCCGGAAAATGAACCTTCAGGCATATAAGATACTTTCTCATCCAGCTTCCAGTATTCCCCTTCTGAGATTTCATCAATGTATGGCATTACGTTGTCACGCCAATCTTCCAGATGTTCTTTCGACTCAGGGCGATTGTCCAAATCAGAAAATTTGCAGGGACCCATAGCCCAAACCCATTCCCCAGTGTGCGGACCTGTCAAGGCCATCCACATATCAACTTTATATGGACCTTCATTATGATACGTTTTGTTGTGATGAGCCATAGCTTCACCAAACTCTTTTAATTTATCATACTTGGGCTTAACATACATCAATTCCCACATTTTGTAATCTTCTTCCTGCCCAAAGCTTGTAAAAACAAAGGCAATAAGTGTTACAATTAATATCAATGATTTCTTCATGTTAGTTAATTTTATTAGTTAATGACTGTTTATTATTTAGAATATTTCTAAACAAAATTAAATTAAAACATTTAGGTTTTCAGATATTTAACTTTTAATTAACAAAGTTTTGGATTAAATATGTAGAGTTGCTTCATTTGAGGAAATGTTCAATACAAACAATATGAGATAGAAACATTATTGTAATAAAATTGTCAAGGAAAATTTATCAGGAATAGGCTCTAGTGTCAAGTCATATGTATTTAGTCGAGGAGACTGCTTCGTCATACTTCCTCGCAGTGACGTCATTGCGATGACGAGGAACGAGGAAGAAGCAATCTCAACCGTCATTTAGAAATGACTTGACACTAGCTACTGCGTTTACAAACAACAATAAACTCCTTCGAGTTTTGATTTAACTCATTCTCCTCAAAGTCGCCGCAAATCTTAACCAATTCTAATTTCGATTGATTGATGAGATGTTCGATTTCATACCTGAAGAAGAATCGCAGGTCTGTGTTCCATTCTTTTGATATTTCTTTTCCATCCTCATCCCAAACAAGTTTAAATGTCACGTGACTAATCTGGTTGACCAGGTCGGCCTGCATGGATGAATATCGTTTGAGTTTTTTACCGGGTTTATATTCACCTTCAAAATCGTTGAAATTATCCAGGCCTTCAAGCAACATTTTCAGGTTGGGCACAAACAGGTCAAAAATAAATTGACCATTCGGAACAAGATGTTCATAAACTTTATTCAGCGCTTGTAATTGATCTTCAACTGAAATAATATGCATAAATACTCTGAAAGGGGCAATGATAAGATCAAACTTCCTGTTGAGATCAAGTTTACATAAATCCTGAACACAAACCCGCTGATGTTCTTTCTGTGGCAATTTGTCCTTTAAAATTTTGATCATTGATGGGCTAAGGTCAATTCCAAAAATATCCACTCCCCGATTTAAGGCTTTTATAAAAAACCGCCCGGTTCCCACTCCTACTTCTAATACAGGACCTTTAACCTTGAGCATTTTATTTAAAAAGTAATCATGGTCAGCATCATTTCTGACTTGATCATAAATAACATCATAAAATCTGGCAAAAAAATCGGGGTATTCGCAACTATCGCTCATCGAACGATAAATTTTCCTGTTCTAAATCCTTCATTTGAATTCAGTATGCAGAAGTACATTCCCTTTTGAAATTTAGCTATTCCTGATTCATTAAAATCCAACCTAATAATATTCAGTCCTTCATTTGGATTTTCATCTATTAATGATGAGATCAAGGCACCATTCACTGCATAAATATTGATACAGACAGGTTCAGCATCTGAAATGGAATAATTTATATAAATATGATCATTTGCAGGATTTGGAAATATTTCAATTTCTCCGGATTGAAATTGTTGACTATAATTCGGAGCATTTGTATAAACAGGAGGATATTCGATATTCAGTATCAATCCCTCAATGACGGTCAATCCATATGGGATTTCATCGGGAAGCAAATAATATCCGTTATATGATCCGTTCCACCCGAAGTTCAGATGATAAAATCCACCAATATCATAACCATCCACTACCACGTTATGTCCCATTGTCCAGCCCTCATCAACAACAGCCAGATGGGCAGGCCGGCCATCTATCATATTTTGGGTTAATTGGGTGTAAAGGGATGTATCATTATCATCCAATAAGATCGCCTCATTAAATCCCAAACGTAAATAAGCATCAAAGGCCTGGTTTACACCAAATGTTCCTGAAGCGCTTGATGTATATACTTGCTTGGCCGCTACTCCACAGGCAAAATTCAGGGCTGCTTTTTCATTATCTTTTAATGAAGTTTGATTTTGCCAGCATTCGACCAGGGTGTCAAGGTACATATTGAGCAGAGGAAAAGATGGGAAATCAAGATCTTCGTATTCGTCATCAATCCAGTAATTTCTTCCTGCATAAGAATGATAGTAATCATCCAGATCTGTAAAAACTGATTCATTAATGGCGGCATAATAGTTAATGATCTGTGCCATGGCCACTGCCGGACATCCTGCTATACTTCGCTCATTGGTAACAGGATCCATGGGACAAAAATTTTTATATGGAGCACCCTGTCCCCAAGCGGTTTGTATATAAGGCCCGTATGATTTCTCAAAACTTATCTCGTCAATGCCCTGAAATAGATTTTCCCATTCAAGATTACGTACCGAAATAATTTCATCAGGAATGTTTGGAATATTATTCTTTCGATTTTGTAAATCTGCAATTAAGAGTTCGGTTAATGGATTCTTCAAATTTTCTGAAATTTCAAAGTTACTCTCAAACGAATAAGCAATAACCGGAGGTAGATCTGTATCGGCTGAAATAACAACATAACCCTTGGGCAAAAGTTCAAAGACATAAAACAAAGGTTTTGTCTGCGCTTCTGCAACAAATGTTCTTTCAAACTTGATTGTAAATTCACAATCTTGATCAGATAATTTAATTTTATTTTCAGCAACTTGCCGTGCTGTGCTGATTTCTACAAATTCAGCAAAAAGTGTGGTTTGAAATAAAAAGCAGAAAATCACTAAAGTCGAAAAAAAAGAAGGAAGTTTTTTCATGATTTAAATTTTATGGTTAATCGAATACAAATTTAAACACTTGTTCCGAAGTATTGATCATTTTTATATATTTAGAAGTGTTCTAAATTTATTTCATTGAAATCAAGTAATGTTTATAATTTTGGCAAAAAATTTTACAAATGACTTTAACAGTATTTTCAGATGAATATTTCATGAAGGAAGCGCTAAAAGAGGCAAAAAAGGCATTTGATGCTGATGAGGTTCCGGTTGGAGCAATAATCGTATGCAATGAAAAAATTATTGCCCGTGCGCACAACCTGAGTGAAAGATTGAATGATGCAACTGCCCACGCAGAAATGCAGGCTTTTACTTCTGCTACTAATTATCTCGGAGCAAAATTTTTAGAGGAATGCACGTTGTATGTTACCATTGAGCCCTGTGTTATGTGTGCAGGCGCTTCATATTGGTCAAGGATCGGGAAAATAGTATATGGGGCCAATGATGAGAAAAAAGGATATACAAAAATCAGGGGAAAATTACTTCATCCAAAAACAAAAGTCATAGCTGGGGTGTTAGAGAAAGAATGCGGGGAATTGATGAAGGAGTATTTTAAATTAAAGCGATAAACATAAAGTAACCTAATTGCTAAATAAGATACAATCATTAATAAATTAAGGTAACTAATCAGTGTAGACAGAAAAACGAAGATATTGAAGGGAAAATCAGAAAATAAATGATATTTTTATTATAACACACCCCTACACCCCTCTCAAGAGGGGAGGTTTGGTATTTATTTTCTGATTTTCCCTGATCGTTTTCACAATTTACTAACAGACTGATTAGTTACTAAATAAGTAACTAATCAGTACTTTGCCGAAGGCATTCCTTTGGAAAAAGTGAACTAAAATTTAGAGTGCCTAAAGTTATTGGGAAACAAATCTGTCAAGAAGTAAACCGGACTCTTCACTTAAAATTAAGGTATGAGAAAATGATCCTGATGGTTTTAGGAAGTGAAACTATTACAATTATTTCTCAATAGTTAGAAGCTAAAACTTTAGGCACTATAAGTACTTTAGGCATTTTAGACACTTTTAAAAAACAATTCATGGAAATTTATTTTGATGGTAAAAAGAAAGTATTTGCGAATGTAAACGGACATACGATAATGCAGTAATTCAGTCAGCAAGTCTTTGCGCCGTAAAACGTCATTTAAAAGATGAAATAAATGTGGAAGTAAAGCTCATCAGGGAATAACAAAGTAAAAAAACTTTTGGATCAAACTTCCAACGACTTTATATGCCCGAAAAACTGCTGATAAAATTTGATCATTGTATTTTGGAATCTGAAAGTTTGGTAATTGAAATTTATTTGTTTTTTGAATTTTATTGTTTGGAATTTCATCAGTAGTTTCCATCAAAATCACGCCACTTAACTACATCTATCAAAACAGTATCGGCAAAACCGTAATGTAAAATGCGATTTGGAATTTCATTCCCTTGATCATCCACTTCTACATTGCCCCAGTTACCGCGTGTAATTTTAAACTCAAGATAATATCCATTCTTTGGGATTGTAATATAAAGTCTGTTATTACTTAGTTTTGTAAAGATCATATTTCTGTCACCCGGATCCCAGCCATTAAAATCAGGAGCCAGATAGATGTCTTCCAATTGGGGCGTATTGGCAGGTAAACTATTAAGCACAAGTGTAACGTCTGTTACTTTCTGGGTTGGTAAGTCGCGCCAGTTGGCTACATCAACATTCAAAATATCAACATCCCGGTAGTATTCAACCCGGTTTGGTATTTCTGCTCCAAATTTATCTACTTCTATTGTCGACCATGATCCACGCAATATTTTAAACTCCAGTACTCCTCTTTGACGCGGAATATCAACCGTATATCTTCCTTGCTCATTGCGATTAAACTTATGCTTTTTACTCCGCTGTGCCCAATCATTAAAATTACCTGTGATATAAATATCAGCATCATCAGGGGTCGTTTTCGGTAAACTTTTAAGTATAATGGTCACCTCATGATCATTGATCGGAGTTTTATCCTTCCACCCTTGTATATCAATATAAGCCGTATCATCCTCTGCCAAATTTAAGGTTCTGTTGGATATATCAAAACCAAATTTATCAACTTCAACAGAAGACCAATTACCACGGGTAATTTTATACTCCAACGTTTTTCTTTTCCGAGGTATGGAATAGAAATAATTTCCTTTCGTATCTTTCAGGAACATAAAATTCCTGTCATTGGCTGTCCAGTTACTCAAACTGCTAGCAAAATAAAGGTTATCATTTTGAAGTGTTGATACAGGAAAATTCTCCACAATTAATATAACATTGGAACTTCCCATTTTTTCCCTTACATCGATCCAGCCATCAATATTTACTTCTATTGTATCTGCCTTACCAAACTGAATGATTCGATTGGGCAAAATATTTCCATATTCATCCGATTCGGCAGAAGCCAGATTACCCCGGAATATTTTGAATTCCAGCTCCGAAATACCATGTGGGCGGTCAATCGTAATGAAGTATTTCCCAGTACTGTCCCTATGCAATATTGATTCTTCAGGATCCCAGGAATTAAAATTACCAGCAACAGAAATTGGATCATTTTTGGGAGTATTTCGAGGTATTTCAGATAATACAAGCGTGACCCTCGGACAATTAACAGGATCGAGATCACTCCAGCTTTCAATGGAATTAATTACAGTATCACTTTCTCCCAAAATCAAGCTGCGGTTATCAATTTCACGACCGCATAAATCTTTTTCCACCGTTGTCCAGTCACCACGGGTAAATTTATATTCAAGCGATCCAAAACCCGGAGGTAGTACTGCAATATATGAACTATCGGGTTGAAGTTGCATCCTGTATTTTTCATCGCCCGGATCCCAATTGTTAAAATTACCGGTTATAAAAACAGGCTGGTCTGTTGGGGTATTGGGTGGAATATCCACAACCCTCACCACAACTTGCTCACAGGAAGTAAACAATACAATGATTGCAGATAATAAAAGAATTATATGTGTTAGTTTTTTAGTCATTATTTATCCATCCATTTCAAAAATTCAGGAACTTTCACCCTGCTGATCAAAACAGCATCTTCTGTGGAAGGGATCAGCTCCAGATGCAACCTGCTGTTAAAATATTTACTGATCTTTTCAATGGCTTCAACCGTTACAATATAACTACGGTTGACCCTGAAAAATTGATCAGGATGCAGCAAGTTAACAAGTTGGTCGAGCGAGTAATCGATAATGTATTTATTGCTGTTTTTTGTGATTAACAAAACTTCATTGTCTTCGGCCTGGAAATAGGCCACATCCTTAATATCAACATGTTTTATCTGATCTCCAACCCTGGCTATAAACCGGCTTTTATACTTCGGTTTGTTTATTTTTAATAATTGCTCAATTTGATCCAGGTTTAGCGTAGTCCTGCTTTCTCCATACTGTTCCGAAATAGATTTAAACTTTTTTAACGCATTGTTCAAATCTGCCTGCTTTATTGGTTTTAGCAAATAATCAATGCTGTTTACCTTAAATGCCTGAATGGCATATTCATCAAAAGCCGTTGTAAAAATAACCGGAATCTTTACCTCAATTTGATTAAAAATTTCAAAACTCAAACCATCTGATAATTGAATATCCAAAAAAATCAATTCAGGGTTCTTATTCTCTTTTAGCCACATTACACAATCCTCAACAGAATCAATACATTCAAGCACCTGAATATCGAATTCTGAATTCTTCAGCAAACGCTTCAATTCATTTTGTGCATGGGGCTCATCTTCTACTATCAGGACATTCATGCGTTTTGTATTAATGGAACTTTTACACTAAATTCGTTCGCTTCCTCAATTACTTCCAATTTCCTGTCAGTAAGGTATCCGTATCTGTTTTTTATATTCTTCAAACCCAGTTTACTGCTATATTCTTTCAATTCTTTTTTCTGCAGGTTATTATTTACGAAAATATAATTATCATCTGTAAAGATACGAATGTTGAGCGGCTTCTTCTTAGAGATCACATTGTGCTTTATTGCATTTTCAACCAGCATTTGCAATGTTAGAGGCGCTATTAAAAAACCACCTGCATTTTTGCCAACATCTACAGTAACAAATAAATTTTGTTCAAACCTTAAATGAATCAAATTGACATAAGATTGCAACATTTCCAGTTCCTTTTCGAGGGTAATTAATTCAATATCCCTGTTTTCCAGGATATACCTGTAAACATCCGACAATTCCCTGATAAAGGAAGCCGCTTTATCCTTGCTCTCATAAACCAATGATGAAAGTGTATTCAGACTATTGAACAGAAAATGAGGATTCACCTGTGCCCGCAAAAATTCGAATCGGAATTCCGCATTTTCCTTTTTAAAGCGTTCCAGTTCCGCTAATGAGAACCTCCACTTTTCCAATAAAAACATGCTTAAGTCCACAACCGTAGTGGTAGTTGTAATCAATAGAACAAAAACAACGATTACTATTTCGTCAAATAAGTTTACATAAGTAAATTTTATAAATATCAGGACAGCTATCCAGCGAATGACCAGGGCAAAAAACAACCCTATGCCGAAACTCAACAACCATTGAATTAAAAATCGCTTGTATGGATTTTTATCCCACATAGCCTTTTTGTCTATAATTTTATTCAGGTGAAATAAACTTTCAAATACCAGGAATGTAATTATAATGGTAAAGAAATAGCTGTCGAATGGCTGAAATAAGATATAGTTGCGGTATAATAAACTGAAGATCACATCCAGCAGAAACCTGAATAAAATCCCAAGAAGTAAAATACTTCCCCAGCGAATCCATATGTTTTTAATATAGCTGAGCATAATTATAAGCAACCAAATTTACAAATTAAGCTCATAGGTTTGTGGTCAGGATGTCAAAAAACTGAATTAATTGCAATTTCCTGCTGAAGTATTAATAGGTTAGGGCCAGTATACCCTCACCTTTGTTAAATTTTTGGGTGTACAAAACTTCTTTACCGGATGTAACTTCAAATTTGTATTTACCTTCAGGGAGTGCGCTGATGTCGTAGGTTATCCTGTTGTTCTCAGCTTTTTTCAAATTTCTCTGGTGTACCAGCATTCCGTTTTCCTTTTTCAGTTTAACGGTTACTTTCTGATCGGTAACTTTTTTTATTATCAAAGTAAGTTGATCCTGTGATTCTTTCACCAGGTTACATTTTACATTCTCAGTTTTGGTATCAGAAACCTTTTGCCGGGTTCCTTTTTGTACTTGTGCATAAGTAAGTGTAGTTAAAACTACCAGGGCTGTTGTTAAGACTAAAGTTTTCATTGTTTTATTTTTTAATGGTTTAAAATTTAATTTTCAAAAACAAAACTACTGCCTGGGGCAGGCCAAAGAAACCTTAAAACTGTGGAGTTAAGAATTTGGTTGGTGAAGTGAAGGATAAATAGGGTGAAATGACACCCCATAGCCGTCAATTTAAGGATAAAAATAAGTCTTGAAAAAAATGAAAATTTATTTATCACCTACGGCGAAATCCGTTCTTTTACAGTCGTTTTTTTACAATAGTAAAACCGCTACGCGGTAAGAAATTAAACAAATTGATATTATTATAATTACCTAATCCCCGTAGGGGATAAACTATTGTAAAATCGAAATGAACATAGTAACCCTTTCCCGTGGGGGATATAATTTATTGATTATAAAAGATTACGGCTTTAAATTGACGGCTATGCCCTGTATCCCCATCGAGGGGGAACTACCAGGGGTAAGTCTTCAAATGCGAGCCAAGCCATGGTGAGACTTATACCAAATCTTCACCTCTTTAAAAATCACATTAATAATATCTATATCTTTGCTATAGATATTAGCCGAAAGTAACAATTTTATAGATGGGACAGAGGGGTTGAATATTTTGAGTATGAAGGGAGTTTGCTGAATTTATAAAAGCTATTTTATAATTATATATTTCAGCATAATTTTATCAATTATAATTCTATATTATAATGAGTTGTTTGCAGCATAATAGAAAAATCTTAAATGATGAGAAATTTAAAAAAGATTAAAGAAACACTAAAAAATGTAACTATTCATGGCTGGGGAGTTGTAGACTTAAGAAACTGCGGACTTGCTGAAATCCCTAAAGAACTATTTGAACATCCAAATATAGTTTCAATTGATCTTAGTAATTCTGATTATATAGATGAAGATAAAAGAAATAAAATACAAGAAATTCCTAAAGAAATTGTTAAAATAAAGAGACTTGCAAAACTCAATCTTGAAAATAATAAAGTTATAAAAATAAATGAGAATATAGCTAATCTTAAAAGGCTAAAATACTTAAACCTTAATAACAATAAATTAAAAGAATTACCAGAAAGAGTGGCTAACATGCATGGAATTGAGGAACTCAAGATATCTAATAATCCATTTGATATGTTACCGCCTGAGATAGTCGCGAGAGGAATTGACTCAGTTAGGAACTTTTTTAAAGAATTAAAGGAACAAGATTTCATTTATGAGGTTAAGCTTTTAATTGTAGGAGAAGGGCGAGTTGGAAAGACCTGTATTTCTAAAGCACTTGTAAAAGAGGATTATATATTAGAAGAAGAAACAAGTACTGAAGGAATAAATATTGGTAGATGGGTTATACCTAAAGATGAAATTCAAGAAATTAACCCAAAAATTGAAAGAGATTTTCAAATAAATATTTGGGACTTTGGTGGCCAAGAGATTTATCATTCGACCCATCAATTTTTTTTAACTAAGAGATCTATTTATCTCTTAGTAACTGAATCAAGAAAAGAGGATAGCCATGATGACTTCTTTTACTGGTTAAATATAATAAAGTTATTGGGCGATAACAGCCCTGTAATGATGGCTTTAAACAAATGCGACCAACCGACAAAAGAGTTGCCTATTAAAGAATATCAATCAGCTTTCAATAACATAATTTCTTTTGATAAAATAAGTTTAAAAAATGAAAACAGAAAGGATTTTAATGAATTTAGAACTTCATTAAAAAAGATTGCCTCAGAATTACCACACATTGGAAATCCATTACCAAAAGTATGGGTTGATATTAGAAGAGATATTGAAGAATTAAAATTGTCAGGACTAAATTATATTAGTCAATGTGAGTATCTAAATATTTGCAAAAAACATTATAGGAAAAAAGATAGTGCTTTATTCTTAAGCGAATATTTTCATGATTTAGGTGTAATAATTCATTTTCAAAGAGATGTAGACTTAAAAGATATTGTAATATTAAATCATGAATGGATAACTAAAGGTGTATACAAAGTACTTGATGACAAATCAGTAATTAAGCAAAAAGGTAGGTTTTCATATGATGATATTGAGCGAATATGGTCAAATGAAGAACATAAGAATAAAATACGTGAACTAATTTCTTTGATGAAAAACACAAAATTTGATTTGTGTTTCGAATTAGAAAACGGCGAATTTTTAGTTCCTAGATTGCTTCCAGTTGATGAAGTTGAACATAATTGGCATACATCTACAGAAAACACAAAGTTCGAATTCCGTTATAAATTTATGCCAAAGGGTATTGTAGCAAGACTAATTGTTAAGATGAATTCAGATATTCTAGATGAAAAGTTTTGGAGATACGGAGTAATGCTTCAATACGATGAAACAAATGCAATAATCAAAGAAAAATATTTTGATAGCAAAATAACTATTGAATTAAGTGGTAAGAATAAACGAGAATTTCTGTATTTAATTAGAAAAACTATATTTGAAATTCATAATGATTTTAACAAATTAGAAGTAAGTGAAATGATTCCATGCAATTGCGAAGTATGCTCAACTAGTGGAATTCCTCATTTTTACGATTTTAATCTATTGAGAAGATATGAATTCAACAATATTATGAATATACGATGTGAAATAAGTTTAAATGAAGTTTCAGTTTTTGGGTTAACTAGTGATATTGCAAGGAAAGCAATCTCTGAAGAAAAAATAATAGTATGTGAAAACCAAAATGCAAGTTTACTAAATGGGATTACAATATCTCAAACTAGTTTTTTCCCAGAAAGGGATAGCTCATCCGTTTTTATGAAAGTTAAAATTAATCCTGATATATATGGACTTAGAGATCGTGATTTTTTAATAGATGCCGAGATAATTAGGATAAGGAAAAAATATCCAAATTACTTTATTCTCAACTACTATTGTTTAGAAAATTATTTATATCATCCTGATAACATTGAAGAAATGAAGTTAGAAGGATTTAACAAACAAGAATATATTGATGAAATTATTTATCAAAAAAATAAAAACAAAAATCAAATAATTTCAATTTATAAAAATTCACGTAATTCTTATCAAGAGTTTAGAATAGAAGCTGAAAAATTACGCGATAAACATAACGAGAACGAAATAATTAATTATCTGGAATCTAATGAAGTTGAAGAATTCTTTAAATCTTTCAATATGAAAGATAAATTCAATAAAGAAATTTTATCGAAATATCAATTATCACAAATAGAATTATCTGAGACAAATTGGTTTCGAAAAAAAATAAATTTTTTATTAAAAAATGATTAAACCCAACAGGCGAAAGTCTTCCAGCTAGGGTTTAGCAATGGCGAGACTTGTACCTTGGATTACTTACCACACCATTATTGAATATATAATTAAACTCTGTCACAAGTCAACCACCCACAAATCCAACACACAAGACTTGCGCCAGTGTAGTTAAAATTGATACTTTTATTGAGCCTAAAAGAAGTCAGGCATTTTAATTAACAAGCTTTACAGAGATGAAAAAAATCATATATTTAATCGTACTCATTTTAGCCATTCAATCCTGTCAGGATGCAGCTATTAAAAGAGAAACTGTTTTGGAAAACATCTCTTTTATTGAAGACAGTATCCATTATTATATTCCGGTACTGCCAAGGCTTTGTGATGAATTTAAAGGGGAAAAACAATTTGTGGATATTGGAGATTGCAAACTTTATTGTGAGATTGAGGGAGAAGGAATTCCTTTTGTATTGATCAACGGTGGGCCCGGAGGAACACATCATTGTTTTCATCCATGGTTTTCCAGGGCAAAACAATATTGTAAAGTAATATATTATGACCAGAGAGGTTGCGGACAATCAGATTTTGAAAAAGCGGATGGCTATTCTTTCAGGCAGGCAGTTGATGATCTGGAAAAACTCAGGCAAAAACTTGGCATTGACAAATGGATTGTATGTGGCTATTCGTATGGTGGGGCATTGGCACAGTACTATACCACCACTTATCCGGAAAATGTTTTGGGAATGGTATTGATTGGTTCGGCCACTCTTTTACAGGATGAGATGCTCAATGATACGAGGCAATATGATTTTATCAGCGAGGAAGAATCAGATAAAATAAATGAGATTTATGCTTTGCATAATAAAGGTGAATTAAACTTAACTCAACTTCTTGTAAATAAAAATTTAAATGGCGATTGGAAACGACAGAACTATTACAAACCTACAAAAGAAGAACTTTTCCGGGGAGCTTTATACGAATGGGTAAATGATGATGGATTTAATCGCACAATGGGTAATAGTTATGGTAAATTTGACTTTAAACATGTGTTTGAAAATTGCCCTGTTCCCACTTTGATATGTGAAGGCAAATGGGACTTAACATGGTCAGAAAACAAAGCTCAGATTTTCAATCAAAACCATCCCAATGCACAATTTGTAATGTTTGAAAATTCGGGGCATAGTATATATTGTGATGAACCAGAATTATTTTTTTCCACTTTAAAAGAATTTGCAATTAACCTAAGTCCTGCCCCGGAAGAAAATTTAAATAAATGGAAAATACAGGCTAATAAAATAATAAGTCCACAGGAAATACTTTTTGAAAATGAAAAAGCTTATTTCAGAATGATTGATTAACAAGGAGTAAAAAAAGCGATGGAATATTACTTTAGTTTTAAACAGGAAAACCAGGGTAAATTTCTATTTACAGAAATCGGGATGAACAACCTGGGCTATACCTATTTAGGAAAAGAGGCATACGAAGAGGCCATAAGTTTATTTGAAATGAATGTTGATGCTTATCCCGATTCATGGAATGTATATGATAGTTTAGGGGAAGCCTGTTTAAAAAACGGGAATATAGAAAAAGCGAAAGAAAACTATAACAAATCCATAACATTAAATCCTAAAAACGAGAATGGAAAAAAGGTACTTAAAGAACTGATTTGATCTTTTGTAAAAACTAAAGCTACTGTCACAAGTCAACCTCCCGTAATTCCAGCACACAAAATTTGCCAATGTATTTTTATTTAAAAAATTACAGTTGAATACTTGGCATTGTATTTCAGGTAACAGAGTATCAGTCACTCGGCTGGAGCCGAGCGCCTGCTTAAAGGCTGGAAGATAAAAGGATACGACATGACACAAAAAAACCCCGAAATAAATTCCGGGGTTCGTATTTATGGTTTTATTGATCAATTATTCAACTAAGGCTTTAAACTCGGGATTATCAAAATATTTCAGAAATTCCCTGTCAGTTTTTGCTTGTTCTTTTTGATGCTTGCATTTGGCAATTGCTTTTCCTAGATACTCTATTACCATGGCATCATCATTTGTCCTTGCACCATATACGGCAAGCATATAATTGGTCTTTGGTCCTTCAGGAGCGCATTTCAGATTTTTCAAGCCATCATTCATATTTCCTGATAACATTTGCGCAAGGGCTACATTGTGATTACAATCAATCCCTTTGAAATAATTCAGTGCTTTTGTATAGTCACCTTTTTGGATAGCCACAACACCGAGGTTATAATTTTCATCTTCACCATACCCCATAGCATTCAGGAAATGCTGTTCAGCAGCTTTATAATCTTCATTGTGGCAAGCTAAAACACCCATATTGTTTTCAATTTTACCATTCTTTGCTGATAATTTTTCAGCTTGAACAAGTAAGTTTGTGGCTTCATCTTTTTTGCGCAGAACCAGTGCTTCGGCAGCTGCATTGTTATATGCTTTCCAGTCGCGATCAGGATTTGTAAAAGCAGACTTATAAATGGTATACCTTACTTCCGGATCCTCAGTAAGTGTTGCGGCATACAATATTTCTTTATAATTTAAAGAATCGGGGCTTGTAACAGCCAATTTTGCTATTTCCTCATCAGTACGTTTTGGTTCAAAGCAATTTACCACTAAATCAGCACGACGCAGAGGAGGTAAAATATCATCCTCTATTTCTTTATAGATGAGAGTCATATTCCTGATCTCTTCTTCCCTTTTGTTTACATCGGACTGAGCATTGATGACATTAAGGATCATGCTTTTATCTTCCAGGTTTGAATTTTTCACAGAACTCATAAATCCATCCCAGTCTTCGCCGTGTCCCTTAGCCAGATAATTAATCTCCTGCTCTATCTCAGAGACATCAACACCCATTTCTTTGGCCATTTTCTTATTCATTTTCTTTACATGGCTTTCCATATACTTCTGAACTGATTCCGACCTGTCATCTGCCAGGTTCTCATTGAAATTAATTTCACCTTCCGGAGAAGCCCATGCATCAATATTGATATCTTTAATCTCCCAACCTTTCATCATAAATTCATGAAGATTTTGCATCTCTGCTTTGGCTTCATCCGATTTATTAAGTGGAAGGTTCATGTTGATGTTGGCCATATTCACCTTGAAATAAACTGTTGCCATTTCCGAAATGACGGTAACTTTCTCATATCCAGAAGGGGCATATATCAACTCTTCATCATGAACAATATTTTTAAAAGTTTCAATAATACCGTCGGCCAGTTTAATGTCATTGTATTCTACTACTTTTCCACCTTTGGTCACAGTTGCATTTACATAAAGCTCGGCAGCCCGCATTTCTTCTGTATAAGGAAAAGTTTCGCTGTATGAAAAACTCCCACCTGTTTTTGAATTGATAACAGTACCTTCTCCTTCAGTCTTTTCACCCCTGAGTACAAATTTTGTTAACTCTTTTGTTTCGCCATTATACTTAATAAAAGGTGTAAACTCAACAACAGCTTTTTTGTGAAATGTCTTTTCAGGAATGGTTCCGTTAACTGTAAATGTAACATTCTCCCCCTTGGCTTCCAGCACTTCCGGTTCAACCTGATAGGTGTCGGGTAATTTGGTAGTAATACAACTGCTGATCAAAAAAATCGCAGCTACTAAACCTAATAATTGAAAAATACGTCTAGATTTTTTCATAATGATATAAAATTTTAGTTGATACATGATCATTTAATTGCTGCAAAGATAGGTATATAATGAGATTACCAAATGGAAATGTTGAAAACTTTTAATAATTTCAAAAGCTTGAAAATATTTGTCTTTGAGTTTATTGGATAGCCATATTGTATTAAAAAATGATACTTTATTAAACTATTGATAATAAACTTCAAATAAACTTTCCTATTATTTTCTTAGTTTTACGATCTTTAAATTTTAGCATAATATTATATGAGAAAATTATTTCTTTACCTGTTTGTAATGATTTTTGGTTTTTCATTGTTTGCAAATCCTGAAATCAAAGCGCTAATTAATAAATCGGGAAACATTGAAGATTACCCAGGAAAATCCGAATTGATCATATTTGATAGTACCGTTGTGGATGTAATGGAAAGCGGATTGAGCTATGTGAACATTCACAAGCTAATAAAAATATTATCTGCTAAGGGAGCAAAAAACAATGCTGTCATCAAATTTGGTTATGATCCATTGTCAGCATATGTTGATATTAAAGGTGTGAAAATATATCGCAAATCAGGTGAAACTGAGGAGTTGGATATGACCAAAGTGATGGATTATCCAGCTCCTGCACGCTACATATATTGGGGTGCCAGAGAAAAAATGATAGAAGTTGGCAGGCTGAATCCTGGAGATGCCATAGAGATCTTTATGTTCAGAAAAGGATTTACCTATGCTTTGCTGCAAGAAGAGGGGGAGGATGAAAGGTATATTCCCCCCATGAGAGGGCACTATTACGATATTGTTGAATTCTGGAGCAATGAACCTGTTATTGAAAAAGTTTATCAGCTTAAGTTGCCAAAGGATAAATTGTTACAATATGAGTTTTATAATGGGGAGGCTCGCTCGTCAATAGTTCCCAATGGGGATAAAATGATCTATACTTTCACCAAATCTGATTATTCGCAACCTAAACGGGAACCCCGTATGGTTGCCAGTTCGGATGAATTTCCAAAATTACTGTTATCAACAAGCCCAGATTGGAATGCCAAGTCAAAATGGTTTTATGGTGTAAATGAGGATTTTGGCAGTTTCGAATCAACTCCTGATATAGATGCCAAAGTAGCTGAAATACTTGAGGGAGCAACTAATGAGATGGATTCTATTTCCCTGTTAACCCACTGGGTTGCCGACAACATCAGGTACTCAGGTCTTTCGATGGGATGTGGAGAGGGATTCACTTTACATAAAGGAGACATGACCTTTTCTGATCGTTGCGGTGTTTGTAAAGATAAAGCAGGGATGCTGATCACCATGCTTCGTGCAGCAGGATTTGAATCGTATGCAGCCATGACCATGGCAGGATCGCGTATTGATTACATTCCTGCAGATCAGTTTAATCATAGTGTTACGATCGCTAAATTATCAGATGGTGAATACCACATTCTTGATCCGACCTGGGTGCCATTTGTGCGGGAACTCTGGTCGAGCCTGGAGCAACAGCAAAATTACCTGATGGGTGTCCCGGAAGGGGCCGATCTTATGATCACACCCCTTTCTGACCCTAAAAATCATTACCTGAAAATTAAGGGTTCATCAGAAATAAAAAGAGATGGCACTTTAACAGGAGAGTTTACAATTGATGCTGAGGGTCAATCTGACGTTTCTATCAGACGGATGTATACCAGTAACTATATCAGCAATTGGAACCACACACTTGAAAATGAACTTTTAAGGGTTCATCCAAGGGCACAAATTACTGAAATGGAATATAGCGCACCTTACAGCTACCAATCGGAATCATTGCATATCAAAATAAAATATGAAATTCCTGAATATGCCATTATTACTAAGGAGGAGATAATTTTCACCCCATTGGTAGTTTCCAATATTTTCAAAAGGGCAATGTCGCATTTGTACTTTAAAACTGACCTGAAAGAACGGAAATATAATTTCAGGGATAGATGCACCAGGCATGTTCAACTTTATGAAACAATTACACTACCTGACAGTGTTTCGGTTGAATATTTTCCTGCTATAACAGATATGAGTGGAACCGGCGCTTCTTTTAAAGGAAATTTTACAATTGAAGATAATAAGCTTACGGTCGGCGCTAATTTAAAGTTCAAGAAACGAATTTATGAGCCGGATGACTGGGGTTCATTCAGGGAAGCTGTTGCTTCACAAAATAAGATGGCCAATGAACCTGTGATATTAAGAATTGAGAGCGAAAATTAAATTTAAAATCAGGATGATGAAAAAAATAATAGTCGTTGTTTTAGCTACCGTATTCAGTTTAGGAGTAATTGCCCAACAACCAAAGTCTGATGCCACTTATGTGCAAATTATCAAGGAGTATACCTTGAATGAAGATGGCAGTATGGATTTTCATTATTATAAAAAACTAAAACTGAATACACATTATTCTTTTAATCGCTTGTATGGAGAGACTTTTATAGTCTATGATCCGAATTTCCAGGAATTAAAGATCAATAAAGCTATTGTTATACAGAAGGACGGTAAAGTAGTTCCTTCTCCCGATAACGCTTTTAATGAAGTATTACCCCGGTTTGCTGCAAATGCACCCTATTTTAACCATCTTCGTGAAATGGTTGTTACCCATGCCGGCCTGGAGTTGGATGCTGTAATTGAACTGGATTATACAATTCATACCGAAAATGGATTTTATCCTGAATTTATGGCAGATAATCTGATTACGGAGTCTTCGCCTGTTATGGAAGAAATTATTTTGGTAAAAGTTCCTGCAAACAAAAATTTACATTACCGTGTATTTAATTTGAGAACCGGTCCTGAAATTTCAGAATCGGAAGGGTTTAATGAATACAAGTTTACTTTTAAAGGGATTAAAGAGATGTCGCATGAATATTATCAGCCTCATAATCAAAATCACTTACCACGATTTGTATTCAGTACATTTAACTTATCTGAAGCCCATCAGTTTTTATCCAACCAGGATGCACTGAATTACAAAGCTGATAAAGACATGCAGGATGCCTTGAGTGAAATAAAAGAAGATTCAACAGATTTGCGATCCCGGATTTTGAAAATACAAAAATTGGTAGCTGATGAATTAAACACTTATAAAGTACCCGCTGTTTATTCACGTTACTTAGCGAGGCATCCCATCGATGTTTGGAAAAGTAATGGCGGCACACCATTTGAAAAAAGTATTTTACTGGTTACTTTATTCAGAGAGGCAGGAATTCATGCCGAACCACTGGCCGTCATTCCATCAAATTTAAGCGATGAAAACATCGGTTGCTTAGATCAGATTTCAAATTATTACGTACAGGTCAATCCTTATGATGATAAACAAATGATCCTTTCCCCAACTGCAACAACAGAACAAAATCTTATTTACTCCCTGACAGGGAACACCATGCTTGAATTAAATCCTTCCAAACTGAACGTTTTTACAAATACAGAAAATTATGAAAACCAGGTAAGCATGACAGGAGAAATGATATTGGATTCTAACATGAAATTAACAGGAAATGTTGAATTAACAATATTCGAAAAAGCTAATCCTTATTACAAAATAATAGAAGACAGCAGTCATTTGAAAAAATTAATAGGGGGAGGACTTTCCAAAGGGGATATTAAATCTTTTGAGCTGGTTAATTGTGCTCAGGTGAGATCCAGCATTAAGTATAATTTTGAAAAGAAAGATTCATTGCGAAATCAATCCAATTATTACTTTTTTGAATTACCCAATTGTAAAAACGGAGCGGAGAACTGGCACATCAATTATCTAAATCCAAATCGGGATACTGAATTTGAAATTCCATTTCCGGTTTCTGAACATTATGATTTCACTATCATGTTACCGGAAGATGTGAAACTGGTTAATCCTGTTGAAAACATTGAAGTTACATCTGATTTTGGAGAGGTTCTAATTTCCATAGTACAAGAAGAAAATACGATTGTTGTGAAACGAATGTTGAGGGTTTCGACAAATACAGTTCCTGTTTCATCATTTGCAGATTTTAAAGAAATGGTGGATATTTGGAATGATAAAAAGTATCGGGAGTTGATTTTAAAAAAATAAAAAAAGGTTACCAACTTTGACAATTGATAACCTTTATATCCTGCTTTTTCTTTTTACAGATTTTCAACCACTCTTTTTAATTTTAAGGTAACCTGATCAGCAACTTGTATTAAATCCATATTGCCCATCATCTGCATTAAAGCCGAGGGGTTTAAAGAAACTACTTCTACAGTTTTTTCATCCATTTGCTTTAAAACCATTTTGCAAGGCAAAAACACCCCAATGTTTTCGTCAACACGTAAAATTTTATAGGCGTAAGTTGCATTACAAACTCCAAAAATACGATATGGCTTAAAATTCACTTCAATTTTTTCTTTGAGCGTTTTATCCATATCCATTTCTGTAACCACATCAAATCCCTCTGCTTTTAAGCTTTCTTTCAATGCCATAGTTACTGATTCAATGGTACCTTCCACATTCTTACTGAAGTAATAATTATCAGTTGTTTTTGGCTCTGCACCCACCTGTGCATTTGCAATAAAAACCGATAACAGTAAACCGGCTAATAAAAAATGTAATTTTTTCATCATGATAAATTTTTAATTGTTTTTGGGGAGCATATCAAAAACAAATCCAAATAAATAATTGCGTCAATATGACACAAGCAGAAACCAAGGGGCTGTCTCAAAAGTTAAAAATTGAAAAATTTATAGTTAAATTTGCTTTGTGTAACTTTGTGCATCCTTCGTGATACTTTGTGGTTCAGCCTTTTAGATTTTACCACAAAGGTTCACTAAGACTTATGAGACATCCTCTTATCAGAAAGTAAGTACTTTATCACACTCAACAGTCCACTGGGCAAACTCCTTCATATTGCTTGATTGAACACCTTTGATAAATTCCAGGGAATCAATGCTTCGTGCTTTTGAACAACCACCACAAGATTTCACCTCGCTGCCTTTGTTTATCACTGATTTTAACATCCGTTCGATATTATAAAATCCGTCAGGTGTTTTTTGATTTGGCAGACCACAGAATACTGCATCCGCAAGAAGAAAAATCTTTACTTCCACTTCCTGATGTTCTTTTTGAAGGGTCATAGCCATTCTTAAAGCGTTGGCTATAGGGTTTCCAACCTTCCAAATGTTGGAAACCCTAATTCAATTTTAATAATATACTTTTCTCAATTCAGCTTCAAGAAGAAACATTTCCTTCTTGAATTGAAGCAAATTTATGATATTCTGAAAATAGAAATCCGATTCATAAAAATACTCGGTTAATGATATCTCCCCTGCATCCATAGCCCGACGAAGTAAGGCTTCATCATTTGCAACCGCAAGCATTTGATCCAGGTCTGTTACCCGCTCATGAAGATAAACCCATTGCTCATACATATTTTTTAGTTTGTTTTGCTGATGTTGCCAATAACCTTCTGCATCAGCTTCGGCATAAGCCAGGTTAGCTTTGGCAGTATTTACTGCCCGTGCATTTCCCCAAAGTGGAATGGTAATGCCTGCCTGTATTCCTTGAAGCTTAGTATTAAGTATGCTTTCAGAATAATATCCGGCCTTTAATTTTGGCAATTTTTGATTGAATACTACATCCACTTCCTTAGCCTTTTTTTCAATTTCCACCTGGTACAACCGGTTCAGGTAACTTTCCTTGTATTGTAATAATATGGAATCAAAAATAATAGGAACAGATGCCGGAAAAATGGTATCCAAAATTCGCAACTCATAATTACCGGTCAAGCTCAGTATTTCAGCCTTATTCTTGCTAAATTCCCGTCGCAAAAGACTGACCTCATTCTCTAATGCCATCACTTTCATACGTGCCTGATTCAGTTGTAACCGGTTAGCTTCACCGGTCTCTAACTTTCTTTCAAATCCCTTAAATACAGTCAAAGCATAATCCAGCCGACCGGTGTAAAATGATTCCACTTTATTCAGATACACTTGCTCAATCCATACCTGACGGGCTTTCAGGTAAATTGCCTGCCGGGTTGCTTTATACTCCAATTCGGCTTGCTGCCGGTTGATCTTCGCCAACTTAGACCGTGAGGAGTAGGCCGTTGGGAAATCGAAGGACTGGGTTATTGCGAAATCAATCTTGTTCCCAATATCAACGGGATTTCCCCACATATAACCAAACTCCACTTCAGGATTCGATGGTGTTAGTCCGGTTCTGGCATCTAACTTCCTGGTTTCTAATAAACTCTGTGCAGTTATTAGCATAGAATTATCTTTATTCACCAGGATCAAAAGAGTATCAAGTGAAGGTTGTGCATATAAATAAGAACATACCAGAAAAATCGCTGTCAATGATATAATATTCTTCAGTCTCATGATTGTACTTTTTTTGTTTGAATAATAAAATAAACCGCAGGGATGACAAATAAATTCAGGAGGGTTGAAGTAAACAGTCCACCCAAGATTACTATTGCCATCGGACTTTTTATTTCGTTACCCGGTTTACCGCCATTCAGCGCCAGCGGAAGCAGGGCCAGAGCAGAAGCAAGTACGGTCATAAGTATCGGGTTTAACCTGTCTGACGAACCACGAATGATAATTTCTTTCACGGAACTCCCTTCCTCCCGGCTTAAATGCTGATATCTTGACACAAGCAATATCCCGTTACGGGTAGCGATACCAAACAAAGTAATGAATCCTATAATGGCTGGGATGCTCAACATGTTTGAAGTAAACCAGATAGCTAACACCCCACCTATCACAGCCAGAGGTAAGTTAATCAAAACCAATCCGGCAAGGGAAGCGCTTTTAAATTCCTGGTAAAGGATTATATAAATGATTATGATAGCCAAAATGGAAGTGAATAAAAGCATTTGTGAAGCATGTTGTGCACTTTCAAACTGCCCACCATAATGGATAAAATAATTATCAGGTACAACAACTTCATTATTTATGGTTTCTTTTATTTCATCTACTACACTGCCTACATCCCTGCCGGCAACATTGGCTGATACCACCAGTTTTCGCTGCACATTTTCCCGGTTAATGGTATTTGGTCCTGAAAATGAGACCACATCAGCCACAAAGCGTAATGGAACTTTTTCTCCTGTATAGGTATCAATATATGCATTCCTGATATCTTCAATTTTATTTCGGAATGATTCATCATAACGGAGTACCAGGGGAAAATTGAGGTTGTTTTCATACACTTCTGAAACTTTCTTTCCTGCAATGGCAGTTTCAACATATTCAGTAAAGGAATTCATTGGTATGCCGTATCGGGCAAGCATTTCCCTTCGTGGCCTGATCTGTATCTGAGGTATCTCGACCAATTGTTCCACATTCAAATCAACCAACCCGTCAATGCCTTCGATATTATCCCGAATTTCATTTGCCAGGTTGTACATGGTTGACAGGTCCTCTCCAAACACCTTAATGGCGATATTCGCCCTTGTACCCGAAAGCATGTGATCAATCCGGTGCCCCAATGGTTGACCTATGTTGATACTAATCCCCTGAATCTTTTCCAACCTGCTCCGAACATCTTCCATAAATTCATCCTTATTCCGTTCATCAAGGTTATAGGGAACATCTATCTCTGAGGAATTGCTCCCACCATGGCTGTGTTCGTTGAGTTCTGCCCTTCCGGTTCTCCGGCTAACATACTTCACCTCCGGAATTTTCAGGAGTTCTTCATCAATTTTGGATGTGATCAGGTTACTTTCATTTAGAGAAATCCCCGGAAGTCCAATGGTCGTGATGGTAAGTGTTCCTTCATTAAATTCCGGCAGGAAACTTCTTCCAAATTTTGTGAAAATAAAAATAGCTCCCAATAATAATATAACTGACAAGCCAATTATGGATTTTCGATTTCGTAGCACTGATGTAAGACTTCGTGAGTAAAGTGCATTCATTTTCTGAACCAGCTTATTATCTCCCCGTTCATCCGATTTTAACTGTTTCTTGGAAATAAGTAAATAACTCGATAAAACCGGTGTTAAGGTTATTGCAACCAATAATGAGGCAAACAAAGAAACAATAAAGGTTAGTCCAAGAGGAATTAACATACGTCCTTCCATTCCCGACAGGAAAAACAGGGGAATAAATGCCACAATGATGATCAAAGTAGCTTGGACTATTGAAGACCGTATCTCGACAGAAGCTTGATAAATAACTGTTAAGGAATTCTCACACTTTCCAGACGGCTTTCTATAATTTTGTTTTAACCGTTTCAATACATTTTCCACATCGATAATGGCATCATCCACCAGCACCCCGATGGCAATAGCCATGCCTCCCAACGACATGGTGTTTAAAGTCAATCCAAGCAGATTTAAAGTTATCAGTGATAATAACAGGGAAATTGGAATAGCCGTAAGAGAAATCAAAGTTGTTCTTAAATTCAGGAGGAAGAGGAAGAGTATAATACTCACAAATATTCCTCCCTCCAAAAGGACCCTCAAAACATTATATATTGCTGTGTCAATGAAGTCAGCCTGCCGAAATATTTGTGCATTTAATTCCACTCCTTCGGGCAGGTAAGTTGTTAAGTTTAACAGGGCTTCGTCGATATCATCTGACAAAGTAAGCGTGTTGGTATTGGGCTGTTTGAGTACAGTCATGATTACAGCCGGTTTTTTATCCAGGAAAGCTTCCCCGATAATCGGAGAATGTCCGATAGTAACCCTTGCCACATCACTTATCTTTACAGGTTTACCATTCCTTATTTTAATTACTGAATTGGCAATATGAGAAGTATCAGTTGATCTTCCCGTGGCGCGTATGATATATTCCTGACCGTATTCATTTATAAATCCGCCCGAAGCATTTGCGTTCGTATTATTGGAAGCGGCCAGCAATTCATCCAGGCTTACCTGAAAGTATTGCATTTTATAAGGATTGGCAAGGATCTGGTACTGTTTGGGTAGTCCCCCGATATTTACCACCTGTGAAACACCGGTGACCGATAACAATTGTTGTTTGACCTGCCTGTCGGCAATAGTTCTTAATTCAAACATAGACAAAGAATCGGAGGTAATTGAAATAAGCATGATTTCACCCATGATAGAGGTTTGGGGCGCTAATACAGGAGTATCAATATTTTCAGGGAATTGTGTCCCAATTATTGAAAGTTTTTCACTTACAATCTGCCGTGCTTTATAAATGTCGGTACCCCAATCGAATTCCACCCAAACAATTGACATTCCAAATGAAGATGTTGAACGAACACGCCTGACATCTGTCGCGCCGTTCATGGCAGATTCAATAGGGAAAGAAACCAGTTTCTCAACTTCCTCAGCTGCCATTCCATGAGCGTCAGTGAGGATAGCAACAGTTGGGGCTGTCAGGTCAGGAAATACATCAATCTCAACCTTTGTGACAGTATAAATTCCGCCAACCACGAGGATCACAGAAAGAAAGATAATCAACTGACGGTTATCCAATGAATATTTGATCATTCGATTTATCATAATTTTCTCCTTTCCGTTTAGTGTTCGTGACTATGAGCCGGAATACCCGAAGAAGTCGCCATCTTTATAAGCATTGGTCCTTCACAAACGATACGTTCTCCAAAAGACAATCCTGATGCAACAGAAACTTGTATACCATCATTGGCTTCTAATAAAACAGTACGTTTTTGAAATTCCTCACCGGAAACCTGTATATATACATAGTAATTACCCTGATCTTCAATTAGGGCAGATACAGGAATGACTAGTTTTCTGGGTTCAGGATCAGTTTTAAGGTAAAATTCGGCATAAGCGCCTTCGAGTATAGTGCCATCGTTGACCACCTCAAAATACACCGGCATATAATGATTATTTTCCGCAACCGATGCACCCCGGGCAATCAGTTTACCCGATAGTTCTTCAAGTGTATATACCCGCGAAGTGTAGGCCGGACGAAAATGAGTGGTTGTAATTTTTCCAAGGACATCGAAATATTGTTGAGGAACATCAGCCCTGAGTAAAATCACTTTATTAGTGGAAATCGTAACCATTAGTTCGCCCGGTTTTACAAATTGCCCTTCAGAAACATTCAACTCATGAAGGTAACCACTCATAGGTGCATTAATTTTCATCCCTGCATCACCCACGGTTTCCTTGAGCGAATAAAACAAGATGCTGTCAGTGATGTATTTGCTTTTCGTTTCCTGATATTGCCTTTCAGAGATAATTTTTTCGCTGCGCAATGTCTCATGGCGGGCAAGATTACTTTTGCTTATCTGGAAATTAATTTTGGCCTCATTAAAGCGTACCATGATGTTATTGTCGGCCAGCCCCTGACCACTCAAGGTGAACAACACATCACCTTTGTTTACATATTTGCCCTGAACCAGATTTCTTGTGGCAAAAAGTACACTTCCCTGCGATTTGGCGATCACATTTTGTTTTTCTCCCGGCATGGCCAAAAATTCACCGCTGGCAGTAATGACTCTGGCAAAACTATCGGGTTTGATTTGTATTACATTGAACCGGCTGATCCATGCCTGCTCTTTAGTAAATCTAATCAGGCCACCAGCCCCTGATCCATGAGGATAGAAGTCTGTTTCATTTTCTTTATAAACATGAATATGATCGGTTACAAGTTGCTCATTGTTTGAATTTTTTTGAACATCAAACATCAGGCTACCCACTCCAACCTTTTCCGGAACCAGTGTTAATTTATAGATTCCATCAACTTCGTCTGGTTTAGCATTTATAGCTTGTTCTTTACCACCAATATTCAAAACCACCTTTACAGTCCCTCCGGTAAAGGCACTGTAATCATCATCCAGTTGTGTGACATGAATCAGAAATTCAGATTCATGGCCAATTCTGAGAACATCAAATTCAGTAAATACTTCAAAATGTTCAGAAAAAAGGGTAAGGGATTCTATTTCATGACTTTCTTCATCAGTAGGACTCTGATGCTTGTTGTCTGCCTGATGGGTATGGTTTGTGTTATGATTGCACCCGCCTATTATCAATGCACCTATTATGACAAATAATAAATTTTTCATCTGTATAAAATTTTTATTTTACTGATAAATAATAAATGAAAATTGCTTGTAATCCTTTAGGAGTGAAGCAATTTGAAATTTGGAAAGATTTATTAACAGTAAGGTGGTGCGCGAAGAGCCCTTGTAAGGAATTTTGCAGTCAATCCCTTTTTGTCACCTATAAATATCTTTATTGGATTATAGGATGAAAAAGGTAATGCAATCTGACTTGAATTGGAATATGTAAATGAAGATTGATCCTTTTTAATATTACTAAGTTTGATTTTACCAGAAGAGTTCTGTCCGTATGGTGCAAGATAAAATATATTGAGCCGGCAAAAATCCGTACCGTCATTATGATGATCATGATCAACACCTTTGTGTTCAGCATCAGTATCATGATGATCAGCCTCATTATCCGAACAATGGGTACTGATAAAGCATACTTCATCATGATGGTGATGGTGGGGCAATACACTATTCATTATCAGCAAAGAGGCTGCCGATAGTAAAAAAATACGTGCTATTTTCCGAATAATGATCATAATAATAATGGCTGCAAAGCTATACATTTTGTGATAGTTAAACAAAACAGATGGCTTCCGGTTCATTCTTAAACGGGGGTAAAATATTTTTGTTGTAAGTGTAAAAGCCACGAATTCACGAATTTCTCGTTTTAATTTGTGCTGTCTGCCGAACCAGGCAGGCATTCGATGCAAAGGTTTTATTTCTCTGCAAACACAGTGATACTATAAATCCCTGTATTGCTATTTTTAAATTCCTCCAGTCCCTTTTCCGAAAGATAATTGACCAATATCTCATCAGGCAAAATGATCTCCTTTTCCTTTCGAATCTGGATGTTTTTAAAACCTGCCTTTTTGACAATATCCAAATATTCCTCCTTTTGAACAGCACCTGAAACACAACCTGAGTACATTTCAGCATCCTTAACTAAAGCATCCGGTAAATCACCGGATAAAACAATATCAGAAACACAAAAATGGCCTCCCGGTTTTATTACCCTGTACATTTCACTAAATGCCTTGTTTTTATCCGGTACCAAGTTTAAAACACAATTACTAACAATCACATCAGCAATGTCATTATCGAAAGGCATTTCTTCAATATCGCCTTTTTTAAATTCAACATTTTTAAATCCCAATTTCTTAGCATTGTTTCTGGCTTTGGTCAACATAGCTCCAGCAAAATCAAGTCCCAATACTTTTCCTTTATGGCCTACAATGGCTCTGGCTACAAAAGCATCATTACCAGCCCCGGAACCCAGGTCAATCACGGTATCACCTTCAGATATTTCAGCATGTTCTGTAGGCAATCCACAACCCAATCCCAGATCTGCATCTTTGTTATAACCCTTTAATTCTGTATAGTCATCACTCATGATGGTATAATCCATGTCATCGCAACAACCGGTACTCCCACAACATGAGGATTGATTTTGTTCTTTGCTTTGCAGTGCAATCTGATTGTATTTACTTCTTACAATGTCTTTTAGTCGTTCATTCATTTTAGTATATGTTTAAGGTTAATGGAACGCTGATGACGCTGATCCAGTCGATTTTCGCTGATTTTATTTATCTATGGCAATCTGCTATATCTGCGTCATCTGTGTTCTATTATAATTGTTTATAAAATTCATAAAACCATTCTTTAATCTGATCTCTTACTTTTCGATAAACCGGTAAAACTTCCTCCTCTGTTCCTCTTGCTTTGGCCGGATCCTCAAACCCAATGTGCAATCGGTTCTTAACATTTCCCGTAAAAACCGGACAAACCTCTTTTGCACCATCACATACAGTAATCACATAATCAAAACTTTTATCGAGATATTTTTCAACAGATTCAGGTGTTTTTTGGTTGATATCTATCTCCAATTCTGCTATAGCCTCAACAGCATAAGGATTCACTTTTCCTTCGGCAATAGTACCTGCTGAATAAACTTCAAGCTGAGGATCAAATGATCTTAAAAAGCCTTCCGCCATCTGGCTCCTGCATGTATTTCCTGTACAAATAATAAGAATTCGCATCTAACAACAATTTGAATTTTTAAAACTATTTATAACATCAATAAATTTTTCCATTACTGATTTCAAGTCATCAATTTTATCAGGATTCAAACAATAATTAGTTTTAATTCCAGAAATATGACCCTGAACCAAGCCAGACTTTTTCAACTCATCCAGATGCTGATTAACAGTTGTACGGCCCAGTGGTAAAATACTGGAAATATCACCGGTAAAACAACTGTTGGTTTCCGCCAAAAATTGCAGTATCATTAAGCGTGCCGGGTGCCCAAGAGCTTTAAAATAAATAGCATTTTCCTGTAATTCCTGTTCAAATAACTCAACTTTTGCTGTAGGCATTTAATGTTTGTTTTATAATTTCGACGTAAAAGTACGTCAAATATTTTAAACTGACGTATTTTTACGTTAATTTTTTTAAGAAAAATTTTGGATTACAAGTTAAGATACTTGATAACAGCAATTTAATATTATCAAAAATAGAAGATAAAAACAAAATAAATTCCCACAGTAATAAAGATCACTGCCACAATCCGCCTAAACCATTTCTCAAAAATGACTATTTTGGACCAAATTTATAAATAGATTCGGTAATGTTTGAATGAATTTTACTAATTTCACAGCTAATAAATATTCATTCTAAGTAAATGAAATACAAACAAATCCATTCAGAGCTAATTATTCTTTTATTATTGGTTGCTGCAGCATGTAATATCAAAGAGGATAAATCAACAGAAGGCTACCCCATTACTCCCATCCCTTTTACACAGGTTAAACTTCAGGACAATTTCTGGTTGCCCCGTATTTTAAAGAATACAGAAGTAACCATTCCCATTGCTTTTCAGCAAAGTGAGGAAACCGGAAGGATTAAAAACTTTGAAGTTGCCGGAGGATTGACTAAAGGAACATTTTGCTCAAAATATGCTTTCGATGATTCGGATGTTTTTAAGATTATAGAAGGTGCTTCTTATTCGCTTATGATAAAACCTGATCCTGAACTTGAGCAATATTTGGATTCACTGATTTATAAAATTGCAGCAGCCCAGGAAGACGATGGATATATTTATACCAATCGAACCATCC
The DNA here is from genome assembly GCA_030596605.1 of Bacteroidales bacterium. GTDB lineage: Bacteria > Bacteroidota > Bacteroidia > Bacteroidales > JAADJA01 > JAADJA01. Next base: position 15,927 of record JAUVJI010000013.1, on the reverse strand, counting down.
TGGGGGACAGTGCCCATAAAATGGCCGGAACAGAGCGCTGGTCACAGGTAAGCGAACACAGCCATGAGTTATATAATGTAGGACATATGTACGAAGCGGCTGTAGCCTATTTCCAGGCAACCGGTAAACGAACATATCTGGATGTAGCCATAAAAAATGCCAACCTGATCGACAAAGAATTCGGTTGGGGGAAGATCGAAAAATATCCCGGTCACCAGGAGATTGAGATTGGTTTGGTTAAACTATATAGGACTACCGGTGACAAAAAATATCTTGATCTTGCCAAATTTTTCCTTGATGTTCGTGGACCGGAAGGATGGGAATATAACCAGGCTCACCAAAAAGTAATTGAACAACGAGAACCGGTTGGACATGCAGTCAGGGCGCTTTACATGTATTCAGGCATGGCCGATGTTGCTGCTTTAACAGGCGACCCGGCATACATTAATGCCATTAATAATATCTGGGAGAATGTGGTAAATAAAAAAATGTACGTAACAGGTTGCATCGGGCAGGCTGGTGGCAATGAAGGATTTGGACCTGATTATGAATTACCCAACTTAACTGCTTATTGTGAAACATGCGCCTCCATTGCCAACGTTTTTTGGAACCATCGAATGTTCCTGCTCAGTGGTGATGCCAAATACATAGATGTGATGGAGCGAACAATGTACAATGCACTTTTATCCGGAGTATCTCTTTCGGGTGATCTATTCTTTTATCCCAATCCGCTCGAATCGGATAGCAGCCATCAACGGCAAGAATGGTTTGGTTGTGCCTGCTGCCCATCAAACATCAGCCGTTTTCTACCTTCTGTTCCGGGATATATTTATGCCTTTAAAGATAATAGGATCTATGTGAATCTGTTTGTTGAGAGTGAAACTTCCTTTGAAACCTCCAACGAAAAAATAACCCTTACTCAACACAGTAATTATCCCTGGGATGGTAGGGTTACTATAAATATTTACCCGGAATACCCCGGTCATCGGGAAATTTATATCAGGATTCCGGGTTGGGCAAGAAACAAACCTGTCCCAGGTAATTTGTATCACTATAAAAGAACTTTGGACAGACAGGTCGTCATTCATGTAAATGGAATTGAGATAGACTTTAAAATAAAAAATGGCTATGCAGTTCTTGACCGTGAATGGAATACAAATGACAAAGTCGAAGTTTACCTCCCCATGCCTGTTGAAGAAGTAATAGCACATAAAAACGTAAAAGAAAATGAAGCTCGGTTTGCCATTCAACGGGGGCCAATGGTTTACTGCATCGAAGATAAGGACCAGGATAGCATAAACATCAAAAAAATTGTTTCTGTACGGTCAACCGGTTTTACAACCCAATTCGAACCCGACCTTCTCAATGGCATTCAAACCATTGACTTTTTTGTTCATTCTTTATTCGAAGAACCGGATGGTTCAGTTAAAATGGATCGAACGAAACACAAAATCAAAGCCATTCCCTATTACGTTTGGGCAAACCGTGGACCGGGAGATATGCTGGTTTGGATTCCGTACAAAAAGAAATCTTTTCAATAAAATACTGCTGATACAAAAAAGTGAACTACTGCTCTTTTTAGTTTGAGTTAAGACTAGCGGGCAGTTTAATCCTCATTACTTTTTTGAGCTACAAGCGAAATAGCCATAGGGATTAATAGCACTATTGTTATAATTTTCATTTTAAACACTTTCTTTATTCTTTTATATTTCATGCAAATATTTTTCAAGGAAAACTGGCAGATTGCAAACCTTGATATTTTCTTTAGCCAGATAATCATCAGATAGAGGCGTAATAATGAAGTTCTTTTTGGTTTTAAGATCTTCGATGCAATTAACCATTCCTTTTTCGGGGCTGGGTGAAGAGGTAAATTTAATTTCCGCTGTTGCTACAGGTTGTAGTCCTTTTGCAAATACAATATCCACCTCGGCACCATTATGTGTTCTGTAGAAAAACAAATCAAGGTCAGGATGTTTCAATCCGAATATTTGTTCGATAACATAGGCTTCCCATGAACCACCCAATCCTGCATGACCCAGTAACTGGTCATAATCATTTATGCGGAGTAAGCGGTGAAGTATTCCCGAATCCCGAATATAGATTTTCGGTGTCTTAACCAACCTTTTTTTAAGGTTAAAATGAAAAGGCTGAATCCTGCGCACCAGAAAAGTGTTTTCAAGATAATCAATATATTTAGCAATAGTATGGTAAGACAAACCCATTGATTTTCCCAATGCATTCAGGTTTAATAAATTTCCGTTTATCCATGCCAGCATTTCCCACAACCTTCTGGTTGTGTACGGATCAGCAGATAAACCGTATAACGGAAGGTCTTTTTCCGTATAGGTACGAATAAAATTATCTAACCACAATTTCCCGGCTGTATCAGAAGTACTGAGTAAAGCATCAGGAAATCCTCCCAAAAAATGATGGTTCTCAATTTTTTTTAAGCTTCCTATTTCCAGATAGGAAAATGGCTGTAACTCAAGGTAAGCTATCCGCCCTGCAAGAGATTCGGAAGATTGCCTTAGTAATTGAGGACTCGCCGATCCAAGAACAATAAAACGACATGGAACTCGATGTTGATCAATTAAGGCTCGAAGAAGGGGGAATAAATCAGGCTTTAACTGAATTTCATCTAAAATTAAACACTTTGAAGTATATTGAGATAAAAATATCTGAGGTTCCTTCAATTTGTCCAAATCCGTGAACAATTCCAGATCCAGATAAATACTTTCGATATCCAATATTTTCTGGAATTCTTTTACCAGTGTGGTTTTTCCTACCTGCCGGGGTCCAATAATACCTATAGCTGGAAAAACTTCAGAGTAGCTTTTTAGTCGTTCTAATGCAAATCGTTGAATCATCATAACCATGAAATTTAGAATTAATGCTTCTTATTTTCATGGTAAAATTATTAAATTTTCACATACATTATAAGATGGATAACATTTTTTATTTGAATATCAAACTTTGTTCACTTTTATTTGTATTATTCCCCGAAATATTCCTATCTGGATTAATTCGTCCACTAGCCTGCTCTAAAATCCGGATAAGCACCATTAAACTCTTTGTTCCTTCACTTCACTCTTCACTAATCACCCTTCACCAATCAATCCCGGTCTACCCTTCGATAGTTCGACAGGCTCACTTCTCAGGGTGACCTAACGATGTGGATGGCCCGGTAATAAAGTAAAAAAAGCACGGGGTTTGCAAATATATTTTCACAAAAGTCAATAATCAATAAATGGTTTAAATTTGTAATCAAAAAGGAAGTATACATTAATAATGAGTCCACTCCGAAAAGTCATTTTTGACAGAATAATGGTATAATGCCCGCCTGAACGGACGGGCAGGGAAATTTGGAATGCTGGAATAATGGGGGAGCCAATATTCCATTCTTTCAATATTCCAAAGCGATGGACTTTTTAGAGTAGGCTCAATAATAATAAGTCAAAGTCTGAATGGGCATGAAATACTCAATTAGAAAAAAACTAACAATAAGCGGATTGATCATGCTATCCCTCATAATATTAATGGTTGCGGGAAGTCAGATCATCGTTGGTTTTTTTAAGAATACCACCGAAGAGCTTATTATTGAGTATCATGAACTACATGCAGTTCAGGAGTTTAAAATGTCGCTCAGCAACTTATTGATTTTTGCAAATAGTTTAAATGATAATGGTGATTATGCTGAGATTGAATTCAAGGCACTGGTTACGGAGTCGAAAGTGAAACTTGATACTTGCAAGCAAGTTTTGACCATATCGCATAAATTAAGTCTTTTGAATGAATTTGAGACAATGATGACCAATGTGGAAAATGCAGTCAATAATTTGTTTCAAGCCGGTGAAGAAGAAAAAAAATCTATCAATGGATTAATTCTGAGTGAAATTAAAAATGGTATCAGCAAAGTAGATTTGTTGGTGGATGAAACAAAAGTGGAAATTGAAAAATACGAGAAAAGAAACCAAACAGTAATTCTGCATGGTACATTTACAGTTGTTTTTTTTGGGATTATCTTAATCCTGATCCTATCAATTGGCGGAATAAGATTTATCCGCAATCTCACAGATCCTATCAGGGAGCTGGTGACTGTGACCCAGAGAATCGGCAAAGGCGACAGAAAAGTAAAGGTAAGCGTTAACTCCAATGACGAGTTTCTAACATTAGCCGATTCTTTTAATAATATGTTAGATGCACTGGATGAAACAACAGTTTCAAAAAATTATCTTAACAATATACTGGAAAATATGTTTGATCCGTTGGTGGTTACCGATAAAAACAGCATCATCCGATCAGTTAATTCCGCATCATTAAAATTGCTTGGATATAAGGAACCTGACCTTGTTGATCAGAATATCAAAATTTTGTTTAACAATGATATTCCAAAGGATTATGACAGTTCAACTACGGAATCTAAACTAAACAATTATCAGCAATTCATTAACAAACAAAATTATTTTATTTCAAAAAGTGGAAAACAAATATCAGCGCTAATAAGCTGTACCATTTTGAAAAATCAAAAGGATGAAGCTGATGGTTTAATCCTGGTGGGACATGATCTGGCAGAAATGAAAGCCTATGAAGAAGAATTGGAACATATCCACAAAGAGCATTTGATCGCGATCAATGAAGCACAGGAAGAAGAACGCATGAGGATAGCGACTGATCTGCATGATGGCCTTGGTCAAACACTGTCGGCCATTTCGTTTTCAATTCAGAATTTAAACACAAACGATAAGGAGAATTCCTCATCAGTGGTTAAAATTCAGGAACAAATAGATTCAGCAATAAAAGAGGCAAAAAACCTTGCACACAACCTAATCCCTATCATGATTAAGGATTTTGGCCTTGTTGCAGCCATTGAAAACCTCATAAACAAAGCCAATGATGTATATAAAACAAAATTCAGGTTCAATTCATATGATTTTAATGATCGTATTGACCCTAAACTTGAGAAAGCCATTTATAGAATTTGTCAGGAATCATTGACAAATATTATCAAACATGCAAAGGCAAAAAATGCCTCTTTCCAACTTTTCAGAGCGCAAGGTTTTATTGTTTTAGTAATTGAAGATGATGGTGTTGGTTTTGACTTGAAAGCTTATGATTCAGGTAGTAAGAAGATCGGTATAGGATTAATAAGTATTCGGGAAAGGATTGCTTCATTTAACGGCACCTTCTCCATTGACTCACAAGCGGAAAAAGGGACTGAGCTTATCATTGAAATTCCATGTCGAAAAAAAGCTGTTTATGAAAAAAATTAACATTCTAATCGCAGATGACCATGAAGTCATTCATAACGGTATCAGGGATATTTTAAGATCGCATAAAAGATACAGCATCATTGGAAATGCTTACGATGGTGAAGAAGCGATTGAAAAGGCGCTACAATTAAGACCAGATATTATTTTCATGGACATATCAATGCCCATACTCAGTGGTATCGAAGCCATTAAAGTTATTACAAATAAACTTCCAAATACAAAAATACTGGCACTTACACAGCATGATGAAAACGAATATGTTGTTCAGATACTTAGGGCCGGTGGACACGGTTATTTGCTTAAAAATTCAAAAAAGGAGGAATTTATTGAAGCTGTAGAGTCAGTACTCCAAGGCAAACGGTACTTAAGTAATCAATTATCGGAGCAGATGATCAATAATGTTCTTGAGCAATTATCAGATCAAGAAAAAACAGTTCAGGAAGATATACATCTTACGAGACGGGAGATAGAAATAATCCAAAAAGTTGCAGATGATAAAAGCAACCAGGAAATTGCGGATGAATTGCATTTAAGTGTGAGAACAGTTGAAACCCACCGCAGGAATTTAATGCAAAAGCTAAAAGTTAATTCTGTTGTTGCACTGCTCAAATATGCTGCACAGCATAATATAATTTCCTTTGATTGACAAACAGCAAAACCCTTCCAGTTATTTTTTTCATATACGACTATTTATTACAAAACTACGTAGTTTATGGTATATAAAATTACGTAGAAGATGCTATTGTATAAAATAGAACATCAGTCTATTTTTGCTTCGAATTAGAAAATAATTATCTATCTATATTAATAATTAAATATATGTACTATGAAAAAACTTCTACTATTTCTTTTCTCAGCAACGATTTTACTATCCAGCAGTGGGTTGTTAACAGCACAGGACTGGGTTGGATCAGATGCGTGTCAGCAATGTCATTCAGAAAAATACAATTTTTGGGTAACATCAGGGCATCCTTACAAATTTACCGTAATTGAAAATGGTCAGCCACCAGTTTATCCACCAGAAGCTTTCAATTATCAGGTTTCCTGGATGACAAATCTAGGTGATGGTTCACACACATGGGATGATATTGCCGGCGTTATTGGCGGTTATGGATGGAAATCCCGTTTTGTTGGAAATGATGGCCATATCGTGGGTACAGCGGGAAGTGCATACAGTACCGGATTAGGTCATAATCAATTCAATTTTTATGGCGGAGAAGATCACGGTTGGGTTGACTATGAGGCAACCAATGAAAATAAAGTTTATAATTATGGTTGTTTTAAGTGCCATACAACAGGAGGTACTATGACTGGAACCTGGTTGGATGGTGTTGATGATCTTGGCAATTTTACCGAAGGTGGAGTTGGTTGCGAAAGTTGCCATGGCCCGGGAGGAGACCACGTTAACACCCTCTCAGCCGATGATATAGACAAAGTTTATGAATTTGCACATCAGGATAATAGTATTGGCGGATTACAAATTGGAGATGATGTTCTAACCCCTGACCCAGGCAGCGATGATATTAACTTTCTATGTGGTACTTGCCATAACAGAAGTTACACGAGCCCGATTAATTCAAGCGGTGGCTTTATCAAACATCACGAACAATGGGATGAGTTTGTTGCAACAAAACATTTTAAAGAACAAGGTATGGATTGTTCTCAATGCCATAATCCACACAAAAGGGTTATCTGGGATGGTGATGGTATAATAATGACTTGCGGAACTTGTCATCCCAATCAGGTAAACCATATCGATCATAATGGAGATGCTACATGCCTTGATTGTCACATGCCCTTTGCAGCCAAATCAGGAACTACCAGAGGTGAAAGTGGTTATATGGGTGATGTAAGATCACATCTTGTGAAAATTATTCCTGATACTGAGTCAATGTTTACAGAAGATGGAAGTGCAGTAAAAGATGATGAAAACAGACCGGCTGCCTTAAGTCCTGCCTATGCCTGCCTAGGTTGTCATAATGATGATCCTGATGATGATATTCCGGACAAAATCCTTGAAGATGCAGCTGAACAGGCCGCCGGAATGCATAATGAGACTTCAATAGCCGAAAGGGAAAGCATTGAAATTGGAATTTATCCAAATCCAACTTTTGGCCCGACTAAAATAAACTTTACGTTGCCAAATTCTGAAAGCATTACACTTACTATTTACAATGCCTCAGGACAAGTGGTTTATTCATTAATCAATGAAGTAAAATCAGCCGGTGACCAATATATTTCATGGGATGGTAATAGTAACACCGGATCTGACATAACATCAGGATATTATTTCGTAAATATTTCATCTGACAATTTTTCATCAGTTGAAAAACTAGTGTTGGTCAAATAATATTTTCAGATAAAACATTTATTGACTCTCCAAGTCTAAAAAATGTTGTTTTTCAACCTCGTTTCCTATTACGGAAACGAGGTTGTTTTTTTAAGAATAGTTAATTGGGAATATCACTTTTCACGCAAATTTCTCATAAAAGATTCCTAATCTTCAAAATTTAAATTAAATTTGAGCACTGAATGAAGGCTACTAAATAAATGATTTCGTATCGGTATAACAAAAGGCAAAAGATAGTTTGTTTATTTTTCGTGCTAATACCCTTTTTAGCATTGGGCCAATCACACAATCATTGGACCCGAAGTTTCAATGAAGAATCCTCACTTTTATCAGGTGCTGTGGTTGGTGGTGGTTCTGGCCCTGCAGCCATTTATTACAACCCATCCAGCATTGCGGAAATAAACGAATCGAAATTTTCTTTACATGCCAGTTTATTCTCTTATAATTTTTGGGAGGTTCAAAATGCATTAGGTGATGGTATTGATTTAAATTTCTCAAGAGGAATTATTGAACCGCGGTTTATTTCATACATGATCAAGCCAAAAAATCATCCTGAATGGAGCCTTGAGATTGCTTTTTTAAATAATGAAAATTATCATTTGGAAGTAACTCAATCGGTTGATAAAAACATGGATATATTAGAAGAACTGCCAGGCGATGAGCGATACTATTCATTTTTTCAATATTCAAATAGTTATCGTGATGATTGGTTAGGTATAGGAGGTTCATTGAAATTAAGTCCAAAATTTTATATAGGCACCAGCATGTTTATCTCCGTTAAGTCACTTGATTACAGGTATGCATTGGAGATTGAAGCTTTCCCCCTGGATTCTGTTTTTATTAATAATCAATACGTCCCGTTCTATTCTGCTAACTACTTAAAAATGGACTATATAAGTTACAACGATTACAGATTGCTTTTTAAGATCGGATTGTTATATAAAACGGATAGGTTCAGTATAGGTATTAATTTTACGACTCCTTCCATCGGCGGCATTTATTCAGATGGTAAAATAGTGACACGAAATGAGAAACAAAGTAATATTACATTGGAAACAGGAGAACCTTTACCTGATTATGTACTTGTTGAATACAAAGAAAAAAATGATGTTTTTGTAAATTCAAAAAGTCCTTTATCGGTGGCGGCAGGGTTTACCTACTATACCGCAGACGGATCAAAAGTGTTTTACTCAACAATCGAATATTTTGATGGTCTTGACCCTTACAGACTGGTTGAGGCCAATGAAAATCCTGATCTGGCTGCAGGTTCAATTTTCGAAGAAATAGTATTTAACGAATGGTTGACATATATTAGTGGAGCAAAACCGGTGTTAAATGCTGCTGTTGGATATAGTTGGAATGTGAAAGAGAATATTTTATTGATGGCAGGATTCCGGACAGATTTTAATTTCCGTAAAAATCTAAATTATAATCCCTATCTGGAGAATATGAGTATCAAAGGTTTTGACCTTAATGTTTATCATATCACCGCAGGTTTATCATGGAGGATTTTAGGTCAGGATTTGATCACCGGGCTGCAGTATTCTTTTGGACGTGATAAAAATCAGGAGCAATGGGCGAATCTATCTGATCCATCTGAATTTAATACAAATGAATTAGTTCCCCTACAAGGCACACTCGAAAATAATATGAATACCGGTTACAATTCCATCAGTATTTATTTTGGCGCTACATTTAATTTTGGTGGCGGGAATAATAAGTAACTGTGGAAATCTCAATTTACCATGTCTGTGAACCTATATGAAATGAAATAAAATATTATTATTAAAGAAATTTATAATAAAAAATATTAATCCACATGAAATACAAACTTGCTATTACAATCTTTCTTGCAATTGGAATGAGTGTTTTCATTTCCATGAATGCACGATCACAAATATTGATATCACTGTTATTGGGCGACAAACTCAATACCGGCCAGATTGAATTCGGACTTACAGGTGGATATGGCCTGGCCCAAATATTTAATGAACCCGATTCAAAACACCTGAATACTTTCTTCCTGGGCTTTTATTTCGATTTTCTATTGAAGAAGGAGAAGAATTGGTACCTGAATACAGGAGTGCTGGTGAAGTCGAGGATGGGAGCTAGTGGTATCCCGATATATGATCTTGATGATCCTGAAATGGACAGTGTGTTTGATGGTGGCAGTATCAACCGTAAAATCAGTTATTTTAATGTCCCTATCGAAATTAAATACCGTTTTAAAAATAATTTTTTTGTTGACGCAGGTTGTCAGCTTGGTTTAAGGTATACTACTAATGATGAATTCGTAAATACTGTTGAGAATAAAGACGACTTAACCTATGCAAAGGATATCAGGGATGAGATCAATAGAATTGATGCTGGTGTTGCGGGAGGATTTGGATATAAGTTTATGAAAGGCATGGGGATGAGCATTGGTGTCAGGTATTATTTTGGCCTGGTAAATATATACAAAGACACCAGGAATGGAAACAATTCTGTGTTATATCTCCATGTAGAAATACCGATAGGGGCAAATAAGAAGAAAAAAAATGAACCCAATAATGTGGAATAGATTTTCTTTGCCTTAACTCTTTTTTAAATTTTAAATTTACTCGCTGTATCAAAGACAGTGACAGAAATTTTCTGGAAAAAACTATCCGGTTTCACTTATTCGTTGCAGACGGGGATAATCGAGCACTTTAAAGTTTTTTCCATTCATACTGATCAAACCATCCTCACTGAATTTTTTTAGTATCCTGATGACAGTTTCCGGGCTCATACCCGATAAATCGGCCAGGTCTTTACGCGAAAGCGGTAACTCAAATTCAGAAAGTTTAAAAATTCTGTCAGAAAGACAAAGTAAAATATCTGCCAGTCTGCCAAAAGATTGTTTGTGTGTCAAACAAAAAAACCGCCCATATACCTGTACGCTGTTTGCGCTTAATATTTCTATTACCTCTTTGGAAAAACTAATATTTTGACTTAATAATTGTCTGAATATTTTGATATCTATTTGACGGATTTCAGAGTCGATATAGGCTGATGCAGAATACTGGAAGGTATTATTTTCTTCCGAAATCGATGATAATCCAAGTAGATTTCCCTCCGGAACAATTTTAAGAACCAGCGTATGCGATCCATTGTCTAAAAATACTTTTGCCAGGCCTTTTTCCACAAACATTATATGCGAAACAAAGCTGCCCTGTTTGCAAATGACTTCCTTCTTTTTGTATTCAATAAACACTGAATGCTCATCCAATAGCTTACGCTCATCATCAGTAAGTTTTTCAAAACACATGCAATGATGCGAACTTATGGTACAACTTGTATAGGGGTGCTTACTTTCCATTCCTTCTAATTTCAAAACAATCAGCAAATATACAATTTTATCATATAAAAAGATGATTCGGATCAAATATTTTTATGGTACAGAGCAGTCTGTTATAGAACCAAAAACAGCGTGAATTACTTTGGTATTTCACCCAAATCAGCAATCTTTGCTGTGAATTAAATAACACTGGATTTTTAGATATTTCTTATTTTTCAGAAAACAAAAATACTAAATTCACTATGTATTCAAAAGTAATTAAAATCTCAGGAATAATGCTGATTCTGACATTTTCGGCATGGATCATAATAGGATGTTCAGAAGATGAGGCAGATCCTGATCCGGTTCCTGATACAACAGCATCCTGCGAAGGATGCCATACCAACTATGCTCACTTGCAAGAAGTTTATACCCCCGATACAGCAGCTCCTCCGGGTGGCTGTGGTGGTACGGCCCCGCACTATGAACCTTACGACAGGGTTTATATGGATGGCGATGGATATGATTCTTATAAAAATTCCGGGCATTACGGAATAGGATGTGTGGGTTGTCATAACGGGGTTGATAATACTTCAGAAAAAGAAACTGCGCATTCCGGTGATTTCATCAGACATCCGTCAGATTATGCAGATGAAAAATGTGGTTCATGTCACCAGGCGATTGTTAATAATCATGCTACAAGTCTTCATCATGGTACCGGGCAAAAGAGAACAGTAACCAGGCGAAGCGGATTAAATGGCCCCCAATATTTTGATCAACTTCCCGAACATCAAATTGAAGGATACAATGCAAACTGTGCAACATGTCATGGTACCTGTGGTAATTGTCATATTGTTCGTCCTCCGATTGGCGGTGGTGGCCTATCCAATGGTCATGCTTTCAACAAAACTCCTGATATGTTAAATGTTTGCGTTACCTGTCATGTATCGAGAGGCGGACATGCGTATTTGGGTGTAGCTGCCGGAACACAACCTGATGTACATTTAACTTCATTGAATTTTAAATGTATTGATTGCCATGATGGTGATGAATTACATGGAGACGGTACTAATGTGCAACAAAGGTATGCCTATGAAAAACTACCTGAATGTGAAGATTGCCATTCAGATTTAAAATCAAAGAATTTTTATCATGCTTCTCACATGGGTGATTTTAATTGCCATGTGTGCCACTCACAAGTTTATAATAATTGTGGCAGTTGCCATATCCACGGTGATGGCGCCAGAGTTCCATCATACATGGGTTTCAAAATAGCTGGAAATCCCATCCCTGATGTGGTTACTGAATTCGATTTTACTTTGGTTCGCCGAACCCTGGCTGCACCTGATAATTGGGAATTATATGGAGTACCTGAATATTCGAACTTCGATGTATTTCCTACTTATAATTATACATCACCACATAACCTGTTGAGATGGACTGACAGGACACAAGTAGGTAATGGAAAATCATGCTCTAATAATTGTCATATTCGAAATGAAGGTGGAGAATTAATTAATAAAGAATTATTCTTATTCCAGGATGACCTGCTAGAATGGGAACTAAGTGCAACATCAGGTATACTGTAGATGACAAATTACCGCCATCTTGGTTTGAAGAAAAATAAAATAATTTTATATAAATAAACTATGTCTAATTTAATTAAATTTTTTTCTATGAAAAACACAAAAATTTTATGGTATTTTATTGCTTTCGCTTTCCTGTTTTTTGCAGCTTGTGGCGATGATGATGAACCTGAACCAACGCCACCACCGGTAAATGAATCAGAAGTACTGGCGACGTACCTTGAGTCTACAAATAGCCCATTAGGGAAATATTATGTAAACACTGATTTGCCGTCTATCATTACGGCTCAGGATGTAAAAACGTTTAATACAACTGGAGATATTTATATCATTGATATCCGAGGGGCTGGAGATTATGATACAGCTCATATTGAGAATGCAGTAAATGTAACACTTGCTGATTTACTAACACATATCGAAGGTGTTAATATTTCAACTTATCAAAAGGTTGCAATTGTTTGTTATACCGGCCAAACTGCTGGATTTGCAACTAGTTTGTTAAGACTTTTAGGATATGACAATGTATTTTCTATGAAGTGGGGTATGTGCTCATGGAATGAAGATTTTGCCGGAAAGTGGAACACAAACATTGGTAATGCTTATGCTTACCAATTTACAGCAGATGCTACAGCAAAAGGAACTGAAGGAGATTTACCTGATTTATCAACAGGCGAAACAACCGGGCAGGCAATCCTGGAAGCACGTGTTGATGATCTGTTAGCCGAAGGATATACTCCGGCAAAAATTAGCAATCAAACAATTTTTGCTAATCTGGACAACTATTATATCGTTAATTATTGGTCAGAAGCTCATTATACAGATCCGGGACATATCACTGGTGCAATGCAATATACTCCTAAAGAAGCAATTGCATTAGATGCTGATCTGAAAACTTTACCAACCGATAAAACTGTTGTTGTGTATTGTTATACAGGTCAAACAAGTTCATTTATGACAGCTTACCTTCGCTTGTTAGGTTATGATGCAAAATCATTACTGTATGGCGCAAACGGAATGATATATGATAATATGATAACCGCCGGTATAACGTCGGTATGGAGTGATGCCCAAATTATGGGATACACTTACTGGACTCCATAAAGAATTATCCAATATTTAAATGTAAAACAGGCTATCCAAAAAGGATAGCTTGTTTTGTTTTAACCAATTTCAGATCTAAAATATAATAATATAAATTCATCTTATAACAGCACAGCTATGGTAAAAAACAAAGGCCGGTATCGAATGATACCGGCCTTTGTTTTTTAATTTATTTATTCTACTGTATAATTGTCAACTCCTCAATCAAATTAGTCGCCCCAGCAAATTTGTCAATGATAAATAGTACATACCTGGAATCAACGCAAATGGTGCGCTGCAGTGCAGGTTCAAAGGCAATATCACCGCTCATGGCCTCCCAGTTTCCGTCGAAAGCCAATCCAATCAATTCACCATTGCCATTAAGAACCGGGCTACCTGAGTTACCTCCGGTAATATCGTTTGTAGTTAAAAATCCTACAATCAGTTTTCCATCTGTACCATACCGTCCATAATCCTTGCTTTTAAAAAGCTCTTTCAATTTTTCAGGTACTATAAATTCATCATTGTTTGGGTCTTCTTTATCCATGACACCACTTAGATGTGTAACAAAATCGTAATGTATCGCATCTGCCGGATAATAATCCTGAACAGATCCATAGGATAGCCTCAAAGTAGAATTTGCATCCGGGTATTTTACCAATTCCGAATCCATTTCCCTTAATCCTGCAATGAATAGCCTGTTACCTTTATTAACATTAGATTGAGCACCCTTGTAAGCTCCCATTGATCCCATCAATGCTTCCATTACCTGGTTGGATAAAATATATGCCGGATCTTTGGCAAGCTTTTTAGCATTTGGTTTATCCAGAAATGCATTTACCTTTTCTTCGCTTGTAAAAACAGATTTTTCAAAAACATAGGAAGCATAAACATCATAATCTCCTTTATATTTCTTAGTAATCTCCTTGAAGAATTCAGGGTGTTGGTCTTCCGGAATGTCAGTTGCATAAAGCCTGTACAGTCCAGCAAGGATTTTCTGATCGGTTGGAGCATTATAATCCTTGAAATGCTCCTTGGCTGTTTCCTTTAAAGCCTCGGCAGTTTCAATTGGCGCCTCCGGATTTTCTTTAGCATCTAATAATTGTTGTTCAAATTGTCCGAAATCACGTCCATAACCAACAATACCCGGACTCATTAATCCCAGGTTAATATACATAAGCGGCCCAACATGCTTGGCCATTTCTTTATATCCATCTTCAATATCATTTAATACCTCTCCATATTTCTCTTTCCTCGTTTCGTCTGCATTTATCCAGTTGGAAAATTGTTCTTCAATATCACGCTTTTTATCTGCAACTTTTAATTTTTTTACACCGCGTATTTGTCCGATATAATATTTCCAGCCATTTGCATAAGAAGCATAGGTTGAGGCATATTTTATATTCACCTCTTTATCAGCATCCATGTCTTCTTTCATTATCTCTAGCTGCCTTCCAAGTAATTCAACCAAAACAGGCCCAAAATCATTATTATTGTATTCCACACCATAAGATGTCATATATCTGTCGGTTCCACCCGGGTAACCCCATATCATGGCAAAATCATCTTTTTCGACACCTTTAAGCGAAATTGGAATATGGTGTTTTGGTTTCAAAGGAATGTTATCCTCAAAATATTCAGCAGGTGATCCATCTGGAGCTGAGTAAACCCTGAAAATGCTAAAATCTCCGGTATGGCGTGGCCACATCCAGTTATCCGTATCGCCTCCATATTTTCCGATGGCTGAAGGTGGTGCTCCGACCAATCTCACGTCTTGATAAACTTCGTAAACAAAAAGATAATATTCATTACCACCATAAAAACTTCTGACTTTAACATGGTATTTTCCATCTTCCGAGGCATCTTCTTCAAGTTGATCCCTGATTTCTCCAATCTTTCCCCGACGATCACCTTCAGTCATTGTATCTGACAATAATGGCATGATGCTATCTGTAACATTTCCCATCCTTATCAGAAATGAGGCTGATAATTCCTCGTTTGGTAGCTCTTCACTAAAGTTCTTTGCCCAGAATCCGTCCTTCAGATAATCATGCTCAAGTGAGCTGTGTTTCTGAATAATATTATAACCACAGTGATGATTCGTAAACATCAATCCCTGGTTTGAAACAATTTCACCGGTACAAAAATAACCGCTGGGTGTTCCACTTCCAGATAATCCTACTATAGCATCTTTTAAGCTTGAGTTGTTAATACTGTATATCTCCTCCGCTGTTAAACGAAGCCCCATTTCCTGCATGTCCTCATAATTCAGCCTGTCGACAAACATCGGTAACCACATCCCCTCGTCAGGAGGAGTAAAAGAAAATGAATTTAGGGTGAAGGTTA
>JAUVJI010000145.1 GCA_030596605.1 Bacteroidales bacterium | reverse complement strand
CCTTGCTCACCATTCATAAATGTATCTTTAAAACTCATGTCTTTAATATTTTAGTTTTGAAATTATGTACTCCAATAATTAATCTTCTTTAACTACTACCACATCCTTTAAGATCATCTGGGCACCTTTGGGCCCCGAATATTCTGTAGATCGAATAGTATAAACCCCGGGTTTTTCAAATTGCCATAAGATATCGTTACGGTGTCCGGGAACAACCTGCATCTGAAAAATCATTGAGTTGTCAGCTCTGAATACACCAAAGCCGTAAGTAAGATCATTAGAAGTAACATCAAACAGAGCTTTTTCACCCACTTTGATAAGTAGCTTTTCAGAGGGTAAAATAAACTGATGATTTTCAACAGTGATATTAAAAACCTTATCCGGTTTTATATCGTCCCTGTTAATATCCATAGGAGCCCATGGAATAGTATTATAGGTTACGATATGGAGGGAAACCCCCAACACTACCAGAAACCCTACAAAAGTGTAGAAGAATGCATGGCTTATCTTGCTACTCTTTCCTGATCTGGTAATTTTTAGACCAAACCAGGCCATTATTAGGATAATCGCAATTGCATAGCAAGTATATGCAATTGTTTGTCCATAAAGAACTAATTGTGAATCAACCATAATTAATCATTTTTAATGAATACTGAATTATTATTTGAAAAAAAACTTTGTGGTCCTGTTTCTTTTACTTCCGCCAGGGTTGTTGTTGTAAGAACCTGATCTATATTTTCACGCACTGCTGCCCATTTATCATGCATAGCACATTTTTTTACAAATGCACAATCATAAAAACCAAAAAAACATTCATTATTAATTGGATTATCCCCCGTTGCATGTACAATGTCAAATAGTGAAATTTCACTCAGCTTATTGGATATTCTATAACCACCATTTTTTCCTTGCACACTGATCAATAGTCCGCTTTTTGATAAGGTTGTCAACAGCTTACGCAAATACCTGAAGGGTATTTTTAGGTTTTCATAAATATCATTAGCGCTATACAATTTCTTTTCATCCATTGCCATGAAGCTCATTATCCTAAGCGCATATTCAGTTGTCTTACTGAAATTCATAAATGATACCTTTAGGTATTATTTAAATGCAAAAATAATAATTTATTATAAAAAACCGGGAAAATAAAAAAAGGATTAATCATATAATAACTAAGGGAGCATTAAAAAATGACAATCATCAGCGAAATTGAACAATAGTAGCAAAGAAAAAGCCCGGAATTTAAATCCCGGGCTTTATTATGATATCAATTTTTGATCTAATGCTGAACAACAAATTTACCGGTTTTTAATTCATTTGAACCGTTTGCCAGTTTGTAGAAATAGAATCCTTCTTCCAGGTTACCGGTATTAACTTGCAATGTGCCTGAATTATTGGTGAGTTTAATCTCCCTAACCAATGAACCAACCAGAGAGTAAATCTTCATGCTTGTGTTCCCAAGTACTGAAAAATCATAATCAAACTTAACAAAACTACTTGCCGGATTAGGATAGGGATTAGATATACTGTAATCAGCAACTATATTTTCTCCAAAACCTGAGGTTAAAGTAGTGAATAATACTGTAACCATTATCGAATCATTGATATTATTAGCATCAAAGAACACATAAGAAATGGACGATTCACCCTCATTACTCAAGGGATTGTAATGTCCTGAAAAATCATCAGTATGTGTGACTCCAGCGCCAATATTTACAGAGTAAGGCGAAACATAAACAAATGGTGCGAAACATAAACCCGCCCAGCAAAAGGTATTTTCAGATCCATCGATGATGTAATTCTCTACCTTCTTTACCAAAACATCCAATGCAACTGAGCCATTGTTTGTTACATCAAGTTCAATGATCATTTCGGTATTATTTGCTTCACCATGTATTTTAATTACCTCATTCGGTTCCAAAACAGTTCCTTCGTGTGACAGACTTAAGTTTTGGGCAAAGATAAATGCCGCTACACAAACAAATAAGGTGACTAATATTGCTTTTCTCATTGGTATAAATTTTATATAGTTAAATCAACTAAGTGGCAAAATTAAGATAATAAAACAATTAACAATATAAATAATTGAATATTTTAATGCTATTTGTATTTAATTTAAATTGAAAATATTTCACCAAAAAATCAATGATACAATCTAACATGTTGTATTTTTAATGCCATATTGGGCAATATAAAATAACTTATCAAAATGAAAATTAGTATTTCCTTTCTCTTTATCCTGTTAGTAGTTCTATCGTGTGGTAATGCTAACAGACAAAGTCAAAACAAAATAGTTGCAACCGAAGCAAATAACCAGTTAACTACAGAAGAAATTGAACAGGGGTGGAAGCTTTTGTTTGATGGAAAGACTACAAAAGGATGGAGAAATTTTAAACAGGAAACCGTAAATGAAGGGTGGATAGTAGAAGATGGGAATTTAGTTGCCCTTGGTATTGGTGGGGATCTGGGTGGAGATATAATCACTGATGCTCAATTTGAAGATTTCGAATTATATCTTGAATGGGCTATTTCGGAAGGGGGTAACAGCGGAATATTTTTTAATGTACTCGAATCTGGGTATCCTACTGTATATGCAACCGGCCCTGAATATCAGCTGATCGATGATGAGGGTTTTTCTGATCCACTGAAAGAATGGCAAAAATCAGGAGCAAATTATGCCATGCATAATGCAACAGATAAACAACTGAAACCTGTTGGTGAGTTCAATTCCAGCAGGATTAAAGTGAAGGATGGTTTGGTAGAACATTGGCTTAATGAGCTAAAAGTACTTGAATATGAGCTTTGGTCGGATGATTGGAAAGATCGAGTGCAAAATAGCAAGTGGAAAGACTATCCGGGATATGGCCTGGCAAGGAAAGGGCATATTGGTTTGCAGGATCATGGTAGTGTTGTGCAATTCAGGAATATTAAAATCAGGGATTTATCTGATTTAGGCAATTCATTATTTAACGGTATAGATCTGGAGGGATGGAAAATCCACGGTACTGAAAAATGGTATGTCGAAGATGGTGATTTACTTTGTGAGAGCGGTACTGACAAACAATACGGTTATTTTGCAACTGAAAAAATTTATAAAGATTTTATTCTCCGATTGGAATTCAAACAGGAAGCAGATGGCAACAGCGGTGTATTTTTCAGGTCATCGCTTGAAGGTACGAAAATAACCGGCTGGCAGGTAGAAGTTGCCCCGAAAGGCAATGATACAGGCGGGATTTATGAATCTTACGGTAGAGGATGGTTATGGCAAATTCCTGAAGAAAAGGAAAATGTATTGATAGATGATGGTTGGAACCTGTTGGTGATAAAGGTAGAAGGTGACAGGGTAATGACCTGGCTAAATAATGAATTGATGACCGATTTAGAAGATTTAAAAATAGGTGAAGCAGAAGGTGTTATTGCCCTTCAGATCCATGATGGGGGAGGGATTAAGGTGAGGTGGAAAAATATCTTCATCCGTGAGTTGTGACGTATGTTTCAGAAATAAATATTATTATGAAAACATTTCCTGTATTATTATTGATAGTGTTTTTGGGTTGCAACCAAGAGCAAACTGAATATATATACTCCAATAAAAGTAAAATAGAAGTATATGTTAATGGTAATTCATCTGAGTGGAGAGTAGATCCGGAGGTTAACCCCGACCGAAAGAGAGTTTTCTGTGCAAAGGATAAAAATGATGTTGTGTTTATTACTGACCTGGATACAGCCCATTTTACGATTAGCAAGAATGACACTATCAGGTTCAATATTATTCTTAATTCATCAGATACGGCTAAAACAGAATTGATTGGTATATGGGATTTACCCAACAATATAACAAATGATGAAAAACTTTATTGGTTTAGCCAAATCTGGTCTGAGGTAAAATATAATTTTGTAAATATTGACATGCTGGATTTCAATTTGGATAGTCTTTATAAAGCAATGATACCTGAAGCTCTTGAATCCGCAAATGACTTCGAATACTATAGAATCTTAAAAAAGTTTTTAGCTTCTTTAGGGGATGGGCATACTGAGGTATCAAGTGTAGGTCAGTTTTATCACTATACTGATTATATACCAATTACATTCAATGACTTTAATAAGAAAGTTTATATTACTCTTGTAGGAAAGATACACGGATTAGATTCTACGTGGGTTGGAGCTGAATTAATCGAAATAGAAGGTTTACCAACTATCCAATATCTTGAAACGGAAATTTTTCCATACATTTCTGCCTCAACTGAGCAGCATCTTTGGATGCAAGGAATCCATAAAATTCATAGCGATCTCAGATATCATCCTTTTAGAGGTACTATAAAAAAAATGGATGGTAATATTGAAAAAATTGAGATAGAACGGAATGGAGAAGCCACAAGAACAAAAGAAGATGCCTATTGGGGACCTGATAGGAATTTTTCTATAAATCTTGTTGACATATCGTGGTTAGAGAATAATATAGCATTGGTTGCTTTTAATAGATTCTCACCTGAAGAAAAAGCTATTGAAGAATTTAATGAGGTTTTAAAAGAACTGAAAAAGGCTAAAGGAGTTATTATTGATCTTCGTAAAAATGGTGGAGGTTCAACAGCAGTTGCCTGGCATCTGCAAAAACATTTGACAATGGAAAGCCAGTTTTTAAATTATGCCTGGGAGACAAGAATAAATAACGGAGTATTCAAAGCAAACGGAAATTGGAAGGATGAATACAAAGATTATTTTTTAAGCAAAGCATTACAATATGAGCAACCCGAAGTAGTTCAGGTATCAGATACCATAAATAGGATAAATTGCCCCACAGTCATTTTAATTGGTCGTTATACCTTATCAGCAGCCGAAGATTTTCTTGTTAATCTCTATGAAGTCCCTGACAGGCCTAAACTAATTGGAGAAGAAACAGGAGGGTCAACTGGATCTCCATTAATTGTTAGGGGATTGCCAGGAGGAGGATATGCCAGGATATGTACAAGACGTATCTGTTATCCGGTTAGTGGTAAAAGATTTGTAAATAGTGGTATTAAACCGGACATTGATATAAAACAAACAATTGAAGATTATCTTAACAATAAAGATGTTGTGCTTGAAAAAGCAATCGAGGAAATAAATAGCTCTATTTATTAAATTAAACTTGATTTGATAACAATTTATAAAATATGAAGAATCAATATTCAAAATGGCAACTGATCTGGTTAGTGACTTTAAGGGTAGCGATAGGCTGGCACTTTTTATATGAAGGCATGGTTAAAGTAACTAATCCTAATTGGTCAAGTGTTAGTTATTTACTAGACTCGGAAGGATTGCTGAAAGGTTTTTTTTATAAGCTTGCAGCTAATCCAAATATTCTAAAAATTATTGACTTTTCAAATGTTTGGGGATTGATCGCGATAGGTACGGGATTGATGTTGGGAGCATTTTCCAGAATAGCAATATGGGCTGGAATAATTCTTTTATTCTTTTATTATTTATCACATCCGGCATTTGTCGGGCTGAAATATGCTTTACCTATGGAAGGAAGCTATCTGATAGTTAATAAAGTCCTGATTGAGCTTGTTGCTTTGATCGTCTTATTATTATTCCCAACCAGCAAATTTATAGGGTTTGACAGATTTATTTTTACTAAGAAGAAATAATTGAGCTTGAAATGGAAGAAAGTAATTCAACTGAAATAAGTACCAACAAAGAAAAGAATAAAATAGGCCGGAGGGAGATCATTAAAGGGCTTGCAACTGTGCCGCTAATTGGAGCATTTTTATATGCATGGTACAGGAAAAGAAAATATGATAATTTGATAAAATCTGCCATTCAGGAAGAGATTAAACTGAATCAAAAGAATCCTGTATTAAACAGAAAGGTTTCCAATGAAAAGCAGATCAGGCTTGGTATCATCGGAACAGGTGGCCGTGGAAGGGACTTGCTAAAGGCGGCTGGTTTCCTTCGCCCTGAAATTATTGACGATTGGATTGAGGCGTCCAAAGAGAACAGTTCGGATAAACGATACGCTGAATTCCTGGAGCAGGAAGATTTGAATGTGGTTGTAAATGGGGTGTGTGATATTTTCGATGTGAATGCTGAAAGGGGCTTAAACGCATGTGCCAATATTTTCAGGAAAGATTCAGAAGGTGATATGGTACCAAAACCGAAAAGATATAAGAATTATAAGGAGCTGATCGCAGCCGATGATATTGATGCCGTTATCATAGCCACACCTGATCATTGGCATGGAACAATAACAATAGAAGCTGCCCGTGCCGGCAAACATGTATATTGTGAAAAACCCATGACCTGGACAGTTGAAGAGTCTTACGAAGTGGTTAAAGCTGTTAAGGATAATGATATTGTATTTCAATTAGGCCATCAGAATCGGCAAACAGAAAGCTATTTTAAAGCAAAGCAGGCTTTTGAGAAAAACATTCTCGGGAAAGTTAATCTTATTGAGGTAACAACTAATCGGAATGATCCTAACGGGGCCTGGGTTTATCCTATTGATGAAAAAGCAGGCAGGCACAATATTGATTGGGATCAGTTTATTGGTCCGGCCCCACAGCATGAATTTAGTTTGGAAAGGTTTTTCAGGTGGCGTTGCTGGTGGGATTACAGTACAGGCCTTTCAGGTGATTTGTTTACCCATGAATATGATGCCATGAATCAAATCCTCAGTCTGGGAATTCCTCATTCTGCTGTTGCATCAGGTGGCATCTATTATTACAAAGATGGCCGGACTGTACCTGATGTTCTTCAAATGGTTTTTGAATATCCTGAAAAAGACTTAAGCTTAATGTACAGCGCTTCGCTGGCGAGCAATAAAAAAAGGGGACGGATGATTATGGGGCATGATGCATACATGGAAGTAGGTGCCAACCTCAGAATATATGCCGATTCCGGTTCTACAAAATATAAGGATAAAATTGAAGATGGTATCATTGATCCTTCATTGCCAATTTATGCCTTTACTCCAGGTCTTAAACAAGTGGATGCCATTACATCGCCCACAGAGCAATACTTTGCCGGAAGGGGTTTACTTTACACTTACAGGGGAGGAAAACGGGTTGATACTTCACATTTACATATTAAGGATTGGTTGGATGCAATCCGAAGCGACTCCCAACCAAGTTGTAACGTTGACCTTGGATTTGAAGAAGCCATGACAGCCCATATGGGAACAATTGCCTATCGTGAAAAGAGAAAAGTTTTTTGGGACGAGGGGAACCAAAAAATTATTTAATTTTAAAAAAATTATTTAATACGATCAATTAGAGGATTTTATATTTAATAAATAATAAATATTTCACGCAGAGACCGCAAAGTTAAAACGCAAAGGACAGTAAGATAATAATAGTTTTAATTTGCACACTTTGCGAAGTCTTGGCGAACTTTGCGTGAACCTTTTAAATGCTGAATTTTGACACTTTAATAATATTTGAAGAAATATCTGTTTCAAGTCAAAAACTATTTTTTTCATGATGAATCGAAGAAAATTTATTAAGAATTCGTCATTTGTAATCACTGCAGGTTTGATCCTTCCAGCCAATTTGATGGCCATGTCTCGCAAAAAAATAATCGGGATACAATTGTATTCTTTGCGGGATCAGATAAAAGACGATTTTTTAGGCACGCTTGATAGAATCTCTGAGATTGGTTTTAATGCTGTGGAAGCAGCCGGTTATTATGATGGGAAATTTTACGGTTATGCTCCTGCTGAATATAAAAAGATCATGGAGGATAAAGGAATGATCCCTCAAAGCAGTCATTCAATGGTAACCCTTGATAATACCGATAAGATAATTGAAGATACAAAAGAAGCAGGAATGTCCTACCTTGTTGTACCCTATTTGGATAAAGACAGGAGAGAAACCCTTGATGATTATAAAAAAGTTGCTGGGGAGTTTAATAGAATAGGTGAAAAATGCAATAATGCCGAATTGCGTTTCGGTTACCACAATCATGCATTTGAATTTGAAAAAATTGAAGAGGCAATCCCTTATGATATACTGCTTGAAGAAACGGAAGCAGACCTGGTAACTATGCAATTGGATACATACTGGATTATATATGGTGGTTATAATCCTATTGATTATTTCAAAAAATATCCGGGAAGATTTGGCTTATGGCATGTTAAAGATATGACCGGTGGAATGGACAGAAAATTTACTGAGATTGGAAGTGGAACCATCAACTTTAACGAGATTTTTTCTTATAAGGAAAAAGCAGGAATGGAATACTTTTATCTTGAGCAGGATTCATTTGATATACCACCATTAGAAAGCATTGAGATAAGTTATAACTACCTTTCAAATCTTAATTTTTAAAATGACGCAAAAAGTTATTAATACGGCTATTGTTGGTTTTGGCCTTTCAGGGAAGGTCTTTCATGCCCCATTTCTTCATGTACATGAAGGATTTTCGATCAAAAAAATAGTAGAGCGGCACAAACAGGAATCAAAAGCGATTTATCCTTATGTTGAAATTGTTAAAGATTTTAAAGACATTCTGAATGATCCGGATAATGAACTGGTAGTTATTTGCACTCCTAATACTGTGCATTACCAAATGGTTAAAGAAACCTTGATAGCAGGGAAACATGTAGTAATTGAAAAACCATTTACCCCTACTACAAATGAAGCAGATGAATTAATAGAACTGGCTAAGTCAATAAATCTTAAAATCTTTGTATATCATAACAGGAGGTGGGATGGGGATTTCCTGACAATTCAAAAATTGATCAAAAGTGGTGCACTTGGAAATATTAAGGAGTATGAGGTGCATTTTGACAGGTATAAACCTAATTTGGTTAAAAATGCATGGAGGGATGAACCATTGGCGGGTGGTGGTATATTGTTTGATTTGGGTTCCCATTTGATTGATCAGGCTTTGGTCTTATTCGGTAAACCGCATTCTATACAAGCGGATATTCAGTCACAACGCAAAGGATGTAAAGTGGACGATTATTTTGAACTTCAACTTTTATATGATAAATTAAAGGTAATTTTAAAAGCAGGAATGCTGGTAAAAGACCCCGGTCCAAGGTTTATTTTGCATGGATTGTTGGGATCATTCATTAAATATGGTATCGATCCACAGGAGGAAGAATTAAGGCAAGGAAGATTTCCAACCGGTGAAAACTGGGGTATTGAAGATCCGGATATTTGGGGAATGGTTACCATCGATTACCAGGATATGGACATTCATGGCAATATTGAAACTGAAGCAGGATGTTACCAGGAATTTTATAATAATGTTTATGATGTTCTGGTTAATGGTGCTGAAATGGTTGTTAAACCTCATGAAGCAAAAAATGTAATCAAGATGATTGAATTAGCCTTTAAAAGCAGTAAAAACAAATCTGAAGTCAAAATTGATTTTTAGTATATGATTTTTCACGCAAAGACGCAGACCTGTCCGCCGTACAACTGTGGCAGGCGGGGACGCAAATTTTTGAATCAAAATAAATATAAATAAATCTTATGGAAAAAAAAGAGAAAAATACCCTTAGCCGTCGAAAATTTATTGGTACTATAGGTACAGCGGCTGCCGGATTTACCATTTTACCTAATTATGTTGTTGGTGGATTGGGACATATCCCTCCAAGCGATAAATTGAATATTGCCGGAATTGGCGTGGGCGGTGTTGGTGGAACCAATGTAAATAATTGTAACAGTCAGAATATTGTTGCACTCTGCGATGTGGATTGGGATTATGCTTCCGGATTGTTCGATAAGTATCCTGATGCCAAAAAGTATAAGGATTACCGAAAGATGTTTGATGAAATGGGTGATTCCATTGATGCAGTAATAGTCGCCACACCCGATCATACACATGCTATTACTGCAGCAACTGCAATGCGAATGGGCAAGCATGTTTATGTTCAAAAACCTCTCACTCATACTGTCTATGAATCCAGGTTGCTTCGGAAACTTGCTAATGAAAACCTTGTGGCTACACAAATGGGAAACCAGGGGAACTCAGGCGATGGGATTCGTAAGACATGTGAATGGATATGGGATGGGGCAATCGGTGAGGTTAAAGAAGTCCATGCCTGGACAAACAGGCCTATTTGGCCTCAGGGATTGGAGAGGCCGGTAGAAACTCCATCAACACCTCCAACATTGGCCTGGGATCTTTTTATCGGACCAGCCCAATGGCGTCCTTACCATCCGGCTTACACCCCATGGAACTGGCGTGCCTGGTGGGATTTTGGTACCGGCGCTCTTGGAGATATGGCCTGTCATATTGTAGATCCTGCTTTCTGGGCTTTAAAACTGGGCCATCCGATAAGTATTAATGGAAGTTCTACTCAGGTAAATACTGAAAGCGCTCCTCTTTCTGAGGTTGTACACTATGAGTTTCCTGACAGAGGTGAAATTGGGAATATAAAATTACCGCCCCTTAAAATGACCTGGTATGATGGTGGGCATTTACCTCCAAGACCGGATGAGCTAAAAGATGGACAGATCATGGGAGATCGCAGTGGGGGCGTTTTGTTTATTGGAACAAAAGGCAAATTGATGACAGGTTGCTACGGTCGAGATCCAATATTACTGCCTGAAGAACTGGATAAAGATTATGTTCGTCCCGAACTATCAATCAGGAGGATTGAAAATGCTATGAGTGGTGGCCATGAATTGGATTGGATCAGGGCATGTAAGGAAAGTCCCCACAGCAGGGTTGAAACAAGTTCGAATTTCAATTATTCAGGACCATTGAATGAAATAGTTGTAATGGGAAATCTTGCCGTCAGGCTTCAGGACTTGAAAAGAAAGTTGATGTGGGATGGTGAGAATATGAAGATCACCAATATTGATGATGAGGATGAAATCAGGGTGGTTACAACTGATAAATTCACTGTGATCAACGGGCATCCACATTTTGATACACAATATACAACCATTAAAGCCAAACCTTCCGCTGAAGAGTATATAAAACATACTTACAGGGAAGGGTGGGAGATATAAAGTTCGAAGTTTGAAGTTCGAAGTTAATTGTTAAAATAAATATTAGAATCATGAAGAAGGTTAGTACAATTATTTTGGTTTTAAACATTGCATTATTAATTTCCTGTTCTCAATGGGGAGGGTCATCTGGTCCAAATATATTAACACAAGCTGAAATTGATGAGGGATGGGTGTTGCTGTTTGATGGGGAAACTTCAAATGGGTGGCGAGGTTACAATCAAGAGACATTCCCTGAGAAGGGATGGATTATCGAAGAAGGAACTATGCATGTACAAGGTACTGGTAAAGGAGAAGCAGGAGGGGGAGGCGACATCATTACAGAGAAAATGTATGGTAATTTCGAATTCTCACTGGAATGGAAAGTTTCTGAAGGAGGGAATAGCGGAATTTTTTATCTGGCTCAGGAAAAGCCTGATCAACCCATATGGAAATCGGCGCCTGAGATGCAAATTCTTGACAATGCCAAACACCCTGATGCAAGACTTGGTATTGATGGAAACCGGGCAGCCGGTGCATTGTATGATTTAATCCCGGGTAGTTTTGAAGCAGTGAAACCTGCAGGAGAGTGGAATCATGTAAAGATCATGGTTTATAAAGGAACTGTTGTTCATTGGGTAAACGGGGAAAATGTTCTTGAATATCATTTGTGGACAGATGATTGGAAAAACATGGTACTGAACAGCAAGTTCAAAGATTATGAAGACTTTTTGAATACAGCTGAAGTGGGCTACATTGGCCTGCAAGATCATGGAGATGATGTTTGGTTCAGGAATATTAAAATTAAGGAGTTATAATAATATTAAAGAGTATCTTCCTGAGAATTTGAATTATTGTTTACTTTATTGAAGATAAAAGCTGATGAGAATTTTGTATTTTATCTTATTTAGCCTGATTGGTTTTTCTTACGCTACCTATTCACAAGTTATTTTCAACTCTTCAAATATTCCAATCATATCAATCAATACAAATGGCCAGCAAATTCCTGATGAGATAAGAATAGTTGCTGACATGGGAATCATCAATAATGGGGAAGGAAACAGAAATAATATTTCCGATCCATTTAATGATTATGATGGGAAAATAAGCATAGAAATAAGGGGATCTACATCGCAGGCATATCCAAAAAAACAATACGGATTTGAGACGCAGGACAGCAACGGTAACAACAATAACGTGTCATTGCTCGGACTACCTCCCGAAAACGACTGGATTTTATATGCTCCCTATGGAGATAAATCCCTAATTAGGGTTTCCTCAGAAACTTTATAAACATTGATATTGTTGAAAAGTATGTAAAAAGAAATTTGTTTTAGTGCAAGGGTATTTGTAATATTGTAAAATAACCTTGCATTTATGACATCTTATAT
>JAUVJI010000159.1 GCA_030596605.1 Bacteroidales bacterium | reverse complement strand
TATTGTTGACCAGAACTTACTTAAAAAGACCGGTTTATGTATTGTAGACGCAACAGAATTTATCACTGATAACGGACCAATGGGACCCGGTACATTAAAAAAACCCATGAAAATTGTTGCCGGAGCAGATATTGTTGCTATTGATGCTTTATGCTCTACTTATCTTGGCTACGAACCCGATGAAATTCTTACGACAGTTAAGGGTCACGAGATGGGACTTGGAAATATGAATTATTCTGAATTGGATATCGTTGAAATAACCACTTAATTAATTAGACGGATGAAGCAATATATTATTCTCTGGATTATACTATTAATAACTTGTTCAAGTTTTGGGCAAAATGGATCAAAATCATTATTATCTGAAGCTGATGTGATCCCGAACTGGCATATGAAAGATTCTGTTGAAACCTATACTGGTGATGACCTTTTTTTATATATCAATGGAGGCGCTGATCTATACCTTGAATATGGATTTGAAGAAGTAAGCACTTGTAAATATCTCAACTATGCCGGTAACAATATTCATATTGATATTTATCAAATGACCGATGAATCATCAGCCTATGGTATATTTTCAATCAATAGTTCTGTTCATGGAAAACCGGTTGATTTTGGGACAAAATCGCTTTTATACGATTACTATTTAGATATTTGGAAAGGTAATTATTTTATTCGTTGTATAGCTAATAAAAAAGAAAATGGTATGGTTGATACCCTGCAATTATTTGCCCGGCATATTGATGAGAAAATTGATGTTAAAGGAAATTTACCTTTGCTAACATCTGCCTTTAAGCTTGATGGTGTAGAATTTAAGAGCGTTAAATATGTAAAAGGAATCATTGGCCTTGGAAACGTATTTAATTTTGGACATGGGAGTATATCCGGGTTTCAGGAGGGTTTGATAGGAAAGTGGGAAGATAAAATGATTTTTGTTTTTGCTTATGCTGATGATTATAAAAGCAGGGAATGGTTCTACAGCGCTAAAGGCAAGATGCAAATGAGTGAGAAATTCTCTGACTATTTGAAAGTGGAAGATGGGTTTACGGTTAAAGATAAATCCGGTAATTTCCTTTGTTTTAAATCTTATAAACGTTTTATGCTGCTTATTAAAGGTATGGATTGGGAAGAAGCAAAACCACTTTTTAGTGATATCCAGGAAAATCTAAAAGGCATGACTCCTTAGTCTTCCTGATCTTTCAGGATATTTTTTAATGGCCTGAAATCATTTCTTATTGTTTCCCATTTATCAGGATACATTTTCAAGAGTTTGTTAATTTTACTTTTATGGTTGTACAGTGCGTCAGAAATGGCAGGAGCGCTAATAGGCACAGGGCAGGCTTTGCCAACATTAGTACCTGTTAATTTCAAATGATTGATAGTAACAACCAAAGCGGCATTTTCCAGTTTATCAAGCAATGAAACGGACTTTCCATAAAGATCGGCTTGCTGTATTTCGGGTATACCTGCTTTTTCTGTTTGAACCGGCAGTTCAGTAAGTATATGCCATTCCTTTATTTCAATATTTGATTGTTCATCTACAAAAAGGCTTTCAGCATAGGCAATTGACTCATTGATGATGGTTTCCAGGTCTTTAATATCGCCTTTATAGTTTTTAATTTTTTCCAGCGCTCCATACGATAATGAGTATTTCCTGTCTTTTTCTATTGATTTGTCATGTACAATCTGTTTACAAAGCCTAACAAGGCTTACTCCATAATTTTCTTTGGTTCTCTGCAGTTCGTATTTCAGCGTTTCGGTTTGAGCTATAATCTGCCGTGTTCTGTTATTAAAAAACTTTAATGTTTCCTTATCGTTATTCTGAAGATTGATGAAAGTTCTGATGGTATTATTCAATATAAATGCGATTATGCTTTTATTGTCAGTTGTAAGCGGATTTATTGTATTGGTAACTCCAAAATTGCTGGGATTTTCATTTAAATAAAAAAATACCAGATCATTCAGTTCATTTTTAAAATCAGGTACCCTGATAAGAAGAACAATATTCTGCAGCTCCGAAAAAATATTCATTGTGGGATTTGGACTTCTTATTTCAATTTCGAATGGAAGACTCTGACGACTATACCAGTCATAAGGATTCTTTTCTTCCATGTATCGCTGCAAGACGGTAAGGATTTTATCTAGATTTAATGCTTGGGATTCATATTCCTTATTCCTTTTTTCAGATAGAATACCCTTTATCATTTTCTCTTTATCATCATAATGTACGGTGATAATTTTCTCAATACCAGGAAGTAAATCAGGGATGATACCATGTAATTTTTCGAGAGGGTGATATATAAAAGAGTAGTTCTTCACTCAAATAAATTTAAGCAAAGATAATAAATAAATTAAGCGAACAGAATATTTTATTAAGTTTCTTATTAAGTGGTTAAATCAATATAATTAAGCCTCTTAATTTTTTCCTTATATATCAAATTAAAACTTAAACATCTTGACAAGAGGCTATTATGTGTATTAATATTGCAAATGAATTTATTAAATGAGATTCAACTAATGTAAAAATACATTCCTAATTAAGATAGAGCTTAAAAATGAGAAATGAAATATTTAACCACATAAAGCAGAACCGGACCAGGTATTATTCCGAGCTTAAAAAGACCGATGAAAAAACTTCATCACATGATGTGTTTCCAGAAGTTCAGTCAACCAAAAAAAACTTAAGTGTAAATGAAAGTGAACAAATATGTTTAAGAAATGCTATATTAAATAAACGTCTAAAATTTCAGGCCAATACTTACTCTTTGAACAAATCCTTTGGTTTTGTATCATCGCATTCTGTTAGTCTATTTAGGCGGAGTATTGCTGTATTTGATAAACTAAATTTTAAGCTAATTGAAAGAACTGACAGAATTACCCAGCGATTCTATGATGTTTCTTCAAAATTCTTCGAAGATCCAAATGAATATTCAGGAGATACTGAAAAATTAAATTTCCTGGATACCAGTAAGAGTTATCAGGAAAGGTCTGCCAAATTAAATATTGCTGGGCTAAATAATTCAGCCCTTCTCACGCTGGATGAAAGCTATTTAACTTCTCAGGATAGATTTATATTATGGATGAATAAAATTTATTATAAGCTCATTCTATTCCTTGATTCTGATGATTGGGTTGTAGAAAATGACAAACGCACAATTACAAATGAAATAAAAGAAATTAAGCTAGATCAAAGTGAATCAATTCGTAAAACTTCTATTTCAGGCATCTTTGATCTTTTAAAGAATACTAATCTCAGGAAAGATGTTTTAAAAACTATCAAAGTAGGAGTTCCTTTTATTCTTAAAAATCCTTTCGTAGCGTCCTTTAATCTCATGTGCAATGTTGAATTAGCATTAGTAATTGGTAAGAAAGCCTTTTTTACTCTATTTCCTATCATAAACAGGTTCATTAAATAAATTTAAATTTAACAGCATATTTCCTATATATTTAAAAATTGCTTTATATTTGTGAAAATCAAACTAAACAAATACACAAATGAAAGCACTTAAAATTGTCATTATCATTTTGGTGGTATTGATTGCCATCATTTTAATTCCACCACTCTTTATGCCGTCGCAAATGTTTATTGAGCGTTCTGCTGTTTTAAAAGCACAGCCAGAAGTCATTTGGGACCAGGTTAATTGCCTTAAGAACTGGGAAAAATGGGATGTCTGGCATCAGGATACAAATCTTGTCGGAAGCTATGAAGGACATGAATGTGGAGAGGGAGCAAAAAATATTTGGAACTATAAAGACCGTGAAGAAGGAGGAAGTCAAACAATTGTTGAGGTTCGAAAATATGAATATATTAAAACGCTACTTGATTTCCAGGAAATGGGCACTGCAGATGCAGAGATGATGCTGGAAAAGGTTGAAGAAGGCACGAAAGTAACATGGAATTTACGATCAGATTCACCCTATCCTTTAATGAGATGGGTTCATACACTCATGGTTGTTCCAAATGTTAAAAAAAGCTATGATGAAGGGCTCGTCAATCTGAATGAATTAACCAAGGACATGAAATTGGAACCAAAGTATGAAACAGGTGAAATTACTGAAAAGGAAGTAACCTCTTTTAATGCACTTGTAATCCGAACAAAATGCACTATGGAAGAAATGGGAGATAAAATGGGCCAGGTTATGGGTGCATTGATGGCATATTCAGGAAAACTTGGAATTCAAATGACAGGACCTCCCTTCTCGATTTGGTACGAATGGGAATCGGATGTATTCGAATTTGATAGCGGTATACCTGTACCCGGAAAAATTATTGGAAAAGGTGAAATTAAATCCATTGAAACATATGGTGGAAAAGTATTGCATGTGACTCATACCGGATCGTATGAATCAACCCATTACTCATGGGAAGCGCTTAACGAGCATCAGGAGAAGAATAATCTGGAAACGAATGGAGATCCCTGGGAAGTATATATTACCAACCCAATGGCAGAACCTGACCAAACGAAATGGGTTACTGAACTATATTTGCCTGTAAAATAAACTTTGCTTGAAAAAATATTTGAACCCTGGTATCTTATACTAGGGTTTTTTTTGTGACATGCATGCAGGATTGAATTAGAATAATTTTTATTAAGGACAAAATTTTTATAGAAGAATTCAGATTTGAAATACAATATCAGGCCAAACGATATTTCTTTAAATTTTGGTCAACTATTTCTAATACTTCTAGGCAAATATTTAATTTACTGTCTTCCACATCCGACAAGGCTGAACCTATGGTCTGTCCGGCAATAATTTCCATCTTTCTATAAAGATCTTCGCCGTACAATGTCAATAAAACTTTTTTATATCGTTTATCACGATGTACTGTCATGCGCGACACATATCCGGTATTTTCAAGTCGATCAATAAAACGTTTTACAGATACTTTATCGCGTCCCATTAAATCCACCAATTGACTTTGATTTAAAGACCCTCTGTTATAAAGATGGGTAATAACAATCCATTCATCCGATGAAATATTTAAACCTTTTGTCCTGAATTTTTCTTCCAGTATTTTTCTAAGACCCTTTGAAACGCTGACGCTTAATTTGCCCAGATTATGATCAAGTTGATAATTCATTTATTCGTAATATTATATTTAATACTGTACAGTTTAAATTATGTTACATTTATACTGTTTTATTCAATTTTAGTTTCAAATGTAACTATTTTTTTTTAATCAGGGTAAAAAAACTAATAATAGGGTAGAAGCGACATGGAAATTTTAACCATTCTAAATCAAATACTCATTCTTGGAATCCTTGCTTCAATAGGAATAATAGGTATTCGATTTAAAATATTAAATGAAACAGCCAAAGATGTTTTAGAAAAGTTGGTTTTTTATATAACACTGCCACTTCTTATCGTCACTAAATTATCAACTCTGGAAATTACTACCGAAATCCTTAAGAATGGTTTTTTGGTAATTGTGCTAACATATTTGGTTTTGTTCATTCAAATTGTGCTGGGGAATTTATCGGCTCGATTGTTCAAACTTCAGAAACCACAAGCAATAATCCACTCTTTACATACTTTTTTAGGCAACATTGTTTTTCTTGGTTTCCCCTTGCTTGATGCACTTTTTCCGGGTGGGGAAGCCATTTTATATGCAGCATTATATCAGTTGGTAATGAACACTGTTATGTGGACTTACGGAATTTATAAACTGAATCCAACATCAAATGAAAAGGGCTTAAAGAACCTAAGAAAGCTTGCAAACCCAAACACCATTGCGCTTTGTGTCGGATTAATAATGATGGTGTTCAAAATCCGGTTTCCGGAAATATTACAGATTTCACTTGGTGGATTGGGCAAGACCACATTATACCTGGCAATGATCTATATTGGTATTCTGCTTTCACAAACTAGAATATTAGCCATGTTTACAAAAGTTGATGTGCTGTTTCTCAGTCTGAACAAATTAATTATAATTCCGGTTCTGCTTATCATTTTGATTAAAATTATACTAAGGGTTACCGGTTTAGATATGAATCCCATTGCCTTTTCGGTAGTCATTTTGGAGGCAGCCATGCCTTGTATGACCATACTGGTATTACTGGCAAAACGATTTGGAGCAGACGATACAAAGGCTATGGAAAACTTTGTGGTATCAACTATTCTGAGTGTTTTAAGTTTGCCATTGATAATTTACCTGATACAGATATTAGAGTTTTAAGTTTTGATTTCTTTGAAATTTATCGTTTTGAATAAACTCCTGTTTTTATAATGCAAATCGCCAGATTAGTTTACCAAGAATAGTAGTCCGTTCTAACTTAATACCATTATCTGTAGATATTTCCTGATTGATCACAAAATAAAAGTAACTGCCAATTTTCGGAATCCAGTTTATTCTATAATTAACCAGGACATTCTCATCTTCATTATTCCATTGAGCAAACACACTGGTTTGTAATTTCGGATTAAATGCATAGTCAATACGTCCTCCTAACTCGTCAGTTGTAAAAGACTTCTGCGGAAGCTGTATGTAATTTCTTTGCCAGTCGACACCGATGTTTAAGTGTTTATTAAAATTAAAATGGGTTTAAAAATCAGGTTTCTGAAAAACGGTAATTTTTTAAACCTGGGATTGAACTGAAGTTCGGTGTATAACATTTGGTAATTCTTACGCCTGGTAAAACCCATCTCAGGATTAAAACCTGATTCAACTGTTGTGAATCCTAAATCATATTCAATTACATCGTTCGGATAACTCAGAAACACATCATAAGTAAGATTATCACTATTCAAATTTTCGGTTTCTCCAAAAATATTTGTTTCGGAAACTGCAATGGCTCCACCCACAAGAAGGTTCTTTTCTCCAAAAAGTTCAGAGGTGGAATAGGTGAAATCTGTTCCATAAACACGGTTGTAATGTTTAGCGGAGTATTTTTGCGTGACTATAATACCTATTCTTCTACTATAATAAAACAGCCTGACTCCTCCAACATTCATATCATAATAGTTCTTTCCTTCCAGAAAAAATTGCCTCTTTTCAGGATAGTATAGTGAAAATCTTGTGAGGTTAATTTGTTTTCGGTCTGATTTAACCTGTGCGAAATCTGTATTTACTGAAAAATTTAATTTTAATGTTGGAGTTATATCAAAATTTATTTCACCACCTATTTTGCCTGTATTTTTAGGTTTCTCATCCGAAAATTGAAAACCACCAAGCACATAAGGTTTTATCTCAATTTTTGTACCTTGTTTAATGTTATTGATGCCTGTAAGTTTACCGCCCTGCAATATTTTTTCCACATCATACAGCCTTGACCATCCTTGCCACATCAACTGTTCTTTTTTTCTTCGAATATTTCTTTCAAAATTAATACCCCAAACTTGTACACTGTCCCTTTTAAATTTTAAGGTACTAAAAGGGATAACCATTTCGGCGAACCACCCCTATCCGTTTCTTTCTACTTTCACATCCCATACGCCGTTCCAATCCTTGTTCCAGTCTTTACCTTCATCACCAACCCAAACATCAGCAAGGGCACCATTTGGATTTGTGACAAATAAATACCCGTTTCTGTTGTCGTTGAATGTGCTTATCATTATTTCAACGTTGTCATCACTACTCCATCTAAAGTCACGAGCCATCTGTTGGGCTGAAATTTTGTCGGGCTCACTATCGAAACACCAAATACCAAAATAGATTTCATTCGTATTATACACAACGGCAATTCGTGTTTTTTCAGTAGCGGGTGCTCCTTCATTTTGCTCTCTTTGAGTAAAATTCTCAATAGCGGGTGCATTCAACCAACAAGGTTCATTTAATTGCCCATCGAGTTTAATTTGTTCTTTGCAAAATATTGCTATAAGGGTATCAGGTTTTGAATGCTACCCCAAAAGATTGTTGCTTAATAACAAAATGAGAATAAAAATTATATTTTGTCTAATCATCTACTCCAATATTGCTGCCGGCGGTTTGCAGCTATGGCAGGTGGCCGTTCACTACTTAAATTTTTGTTGATTTTTTGTATTTTTATTTTACTGATCATTTGACTTTATGACCCCTTTCGAACGTTCACTGGTACGGACTGGCAAATTCGGCCATGCTGCTAAAGGCGCTGTCTGCAACATCTGTCTTGTAAAATTTTCCATCGGAAGATTGCATTTTCTTTGGTCATACTTTCTTTATTATCAAACTCAAAAATAGTCAATCTTTTTTCAGTCTGGATAATAAATAGTAAGGAATTTATTCAATAAATGCGAATGGTGAGTACATGAAAAGTAGGTGATTGCCTTGAACATTGGACTTCAGATAAGGCACAAGTGATGCTTTCATATAATCCCTGGCATGAACACTTGCGCCAGTTTGGTTTAATTTTTTTAGCTATAATGTTAAGCGTTTAATTTTTGTACCTACTCTGTCCGGCTTTCGGTTTCCCCGCTTATTTTCTAATACTCTTTTATCATTCCATCCTTGTCCTTGAACGGCATTTTCTGCCTTAGATTTTCCTGGAGTACAGGCAAAATCTCCTTCATCGGATAGAATGTATTGCCTCTTATGTTCAAATCGGGTATAGTCTGCATGGGAATAATGAATTCATCCTCCTCGCCTTTTACATAGTAAAAGTCGAGATACAGCTGGTAAATTCTTACTAACTGCGGCACTTCTCCGGCTTTCAATTTAAATTCTTCCCGGCGTTTTTGTATGACATCCTCATTTGTTTTTAAATTTTCAGCCAATCCGGCACTACCTATCCGGGCCATCTTCCATTCATTTTCTTTTTGATACATCCACAGCAGCGATTTGTTTTTACCTTCTGAAATGACAGGGTAAACAATATATTCTGTCTTTGTTAACAGGCTGCTAAAATCCTTATCCGGTTCATATTCCAGCAGTTGGTTCGGGTCGATTGTATATACTACATAAGGCACTCCCAGTTCGGCTTTATCGAACTCAACCTTGTCAATATAACCGAGTTGCTTGAATTGATCAGGGGCGAAACCTTTGCTCCACTCCTTCATATCGTGCACTGCTTTCTTTTTCATTGCATCATCCTGGCTGAAAACGCTGTTCGATATTATTCCAGTCATAAAGAACATTAAGATCAACGCTAAAAAATATTTCCTATTCATGACTCATTCCTCCTTTTTTTAATGAATATTATAGATAGTTCTGTACCAGTTATGATCGCCTGGGCATCCACCAACCACCCAATCATATTCAGCTACGTTATAACCTTCACCGAACCAGGGATCCATATACCCTACGTTTTGGGTAACCGGGGTCCCATCTACTTCACTAAATCCGTAAATAACGAGCGAGTGACCACCTCCTGAACACCACGAAAAGCCAATACTTACGGGCCTTCCGGCATCAATCTCTGCTTTCAGCTGATTCCATGTCAGTGTACTATAATCCAACGTGCTAGACAAACCCCAATGATCCAAGATATCTACTTGATCCTCTGGAAAGGTTCCCGAGTTGCAGGTTCCTAGACTACAGCAATCGCTACGAGAAAAAAGCCAGTTGGCTTCCTGGCATTGTGTTACCGTTGTACCATACACATCCAGAACGGCCTGCATTGATGCTGCCCAGCACCAGTTGGTTTTTTCCTGCTCAACCTCAGGGACCGCAACCAGTCCTAAGTCACGTAGGTTACAACTTACACAACATATCATAATGATAACCAGTGTAGCTGAAAAATAAATCTTTTGATTTTTCATGTTTACCTCCTCGTTTTTGAAATTTTGATATACCTAACACATCTATATTTAAATGCAATCAGTGAGAATTGCTCTGTGGATGCCAAAGCCTAAACCTGATGAATAACATTATTAATATAGGAAATTTTATCATTATTTCAATGATCGTTTTTATTTTGTGACTTTGATCAGACAAATATACAAAACGGGAAAGCCGAAGTCAAGTAAATTGGGTATTTTATTTAAGTGAGGGAGAAGGACTTGGGAATTAGTCTTTGTGCTGGTTGGGGATACCAAAGCTATGGAAAACTTTGTAGTCTCAACAATTCTGAGTGTAATAAGTTTGCCTTTGGTGATTTACCTGACGCAGCATGGGAAATCTGAGAATTATTTTTTATACCTGTAATGCCCGATTATTTCAAAATCAAACAGGATGTCTTCCAATACCTGCCCTGCCCCGATATTATGCACTATTTTGAATCGATTACCGTAAGTAGATATTATATTAGACACAATTCCAATATGGGTAATACCTCCTCCCAGGTTCCAGCAAACAATGTCACCAGGAAGGTAAAAATCCGGATCGTTTGAAATAGCCTTTACCTCTCCATGTCTTTCAAAAAACTTCATAAGGTTGGGAACACGCCTGTGGTCAATGTTTTTATCAGGAGACGTCAAACCCCAAATCTTTGGGTATAGATTGAAATTATCCTTCATATCCAGATGCACCTCTTTTTGCAGGTCAATTTCCATTTTCCGATAAGCCCTGATAATTACATCTGTGCACACTCCTTTGTCACCGGGGATATCTCCATTTGGGTACTTAATGGAAAAGTAGGAGGGGTCGTAGGTTACTTTGTTTAGTGTGAGTGATAAAGCAGAATCAGCAAGGTTTAAATAGAAGGATTCCTGTCCCATTGCAGATAACCCGAAACCATGTAAAAGGAATATTAAAATTTGAAAGTATTTGGTCATTTTAATGTTAACGTCTGCAAGTCGAGTAGGCAAAGGGAGTTTCACCCCAAGCCTCTCACAGAACCGTACGTGACAGTCTCCCGTCATACGGATCTTCTAATTTAATCTACAAATATAGCTCATCCTCTTTCAAGTTGGCAAACCGTATATTAAATTAGCTAATCCCTTCGCTCCACTC
The DNA here is from genome assembly GCA_030596605.1 of Bacteroidales bacterium. Classification (GTDB taxonomy): domain Bacteria; phylum Bacteroidota; class Bacteroidia; order Bacteroidales; family JAADJA01; genus JAADJA01. Next base: position 41 of record JAUVJI010000159.1, on the reverse strand, counting down.
CCATTACAGGAACTTCATCACTACTACGGATTAGTCCGCCC
>JAUVJI010000020.1 GCA_030596605.1 Bacteroidales bacterium | reverse complement strand
TATTTTCTTTGGCATTTCATTTTCTCAAAATATTTTTATTCTGGAAAAACCCGGCACCATTAAAAATTACAAATATTACCAAAACAACCAAATCAAAATAAAAACACATTCATCGGATACCATTATAAAAGGCACCATCACTTATATTAGAGATAGTAGCATAATTATTGATTATGCCAATGAAATTTACCTGAATGATATGGCTTTAATATATAAGAAACGATGGGGGTTTTCTTTTTTGCAAACTTTATTTTTTGCCGGCGGCGGACCTTACTTATTAATTAGTACGGTAAACGGATTAATTAATGATGATAGCCCAATCATTCCAAAAGAAACACTTATTATCAGCGGAAGTCTGATAGTTGCGGGCATAGCGCTAACACCACTTACAACACGCAGGTGTAAAATCGACAACAAAAAATGGAGGGTAAAAATCCTTGATTTTACTAAATAACATCAATAATTATTTTATTGAACAAAATCTGCTTAAATGAGTTTTTAGTAGTTAAAAATCTAAATATCAAAAAAATGAAAATGAGAAAATCCGGATTATTTATTTTGCTGCCAGTATTGGCTGGTACATTTTTATTATTAACTGCTTTTGGACCATTCAGCACAAATTCTACAGGAGAGGTTCCCCCTGCAGAGACAATTACGATTCCCGATGATATTCAAAGGATCTTTGATAAATCATGCTTCGGCTGTCATAATTCAGAGTCCACATCCGACAAAGCAAAGAAAAAACTTCTGCTTGACCAGTTTACCGAATTATCAAAAGTAAAACTAATCGGGAAGCTTGGTGAAATAGTTGAAACTGTGGAAAATAATGAGATGCCACCTGAAAAATTCCTTTCTAAATACCCTGACAAAGCGCTGACCGATGATGAAGTTAAACGATTGAAGGAGTGGGCGGATAAAACTGCCGATGACTTAATGAAATAACCTTTTTATGAAAAAAATTATTAAAATTCTTCTGATCTTATTATTAGGGATTTTTGTCATTATTCAATTTATACCCTCGGGAAGGCCGGGAAATGAACCAGTTGCCGGGCAGGATATTTTCGAATTGGCAGTAATACCTGATGATGTAGGTAAATTACTTAAAAATGCTTGCTTCGACTGTCATTCACAATCTGTAAAATATCCATGGTATTCCTATGTTGCACCGGTATCCTGGTTGGTTGCCAGGGATGTAAAATTTGGCCGCGAGAATCTTGATTTTGGTAAATGGGGAGAACTTTCGAAAAGGGACAAAATGAAAATTCTTGGTGAAATCAGTGATGAGGTTGGTGATGGATTTATGCCCATGCAAATTTATATTGCCATGCACTCAGAAGCGAATCTGTCAGATGAAGAACGGGAATTGATTGTTAACTGGGCAGAAGAATTAGCAGAGAAAATTTTTGAAGAGTAAAGATGTCTGATTTATTATAATCTAATTTCAAATATCTAATTTCTCGATCATCTCTTTAATTACCAATGTCATTTTGGGTTCTACCAAACTTGCCGCATCAATCACGTCATCGTGTGAAATTTCAACGATCTTGCCTTCCACTCCTAAATCTGAAATCACCGAAACAGCAAATACCGGCAATGACATGTGCCTGGCGACAATTGCTTCAGGAACCGTTGACATACCAACTGCATCTGCTCCAAGAATCCGGATATATTTGTACTCTGCCAGCGTTTCAAAAGTAGGCCCGGTAACAGCTGCATAAACACCTACCTGGAAATGGATATTATGTATCCGTGCTATTTTGGTGAATTGACGGATAATTTTTTTATCATAGGTTTCACTCATATCCGGAAAACGGGGACCCAGCCCGCTATCATTTTTGCCAATTAATGGATTATCACCCATCAAATTGATATGATCCTTTATTACCATCAAATCACCAATCTCATAATCCGAATTAACACCACCGGATGCATTGGATAGAATAAGCAATTTTATTCCAAGGTATTTCAGCACCCTTATCGGGAAGGTAAGGTCCTGCATGGAGTATCCTTCATAATAATGAAAACGTCCTTGCATGGCTACCACATTTTTTCCGCCAAGCTCACCGAAAATCAATTTTCCTTCATGCCCTTTTACCGTTGATACCGGGATATTCGGAATGTCGTTATAAGGTATTGTAGCTTCTGCCTTGATTTCTTTCACCAGCCCACCGAGTCCTGTTCCAAGAACAATCCCGATTACAGGCTCAAAATCAATCTTCTTTTGTATATACTTTGTTGTTTCTTGTATTTTTTTTAACATAGTCGATTATTTGTTTATTAAATCTCTGTTTGTCATCTTTGTGAAAAACAATCTCAATCGGCACATAACAAACCGGATAATTCCTGAATATTTTCATTAATTCCGGTTTCTGCAACCTCATGGTATCTTTTTCGGTGGTGACGATAATCTTATTTTGAGTCACAATATTATCAAATATTTCAATAATCCTGCTGATATCTTTTGCCTTATATTGATGATGATCAGGAAATATAACCGTTTCCAACTCATCGCAAAGGTTTTTTAAGTAAAATTCAAGCGGATATGAATTAGCAATACCGGCAAACAAAAGAATTTTGTAATATTTGCTTTTCGGATCCGGTGTAAACTTTAGATCTGGAACCTGTCTGAATTTTCCATGTTGAATGTAAGAAAAGTAAAGTTTTTGGTTGGGACCAGGTTTTATTTCATCTGTGATCCTTTTCCTGGTAATTGGAGATAAAGTTTTGTAGGTTTTTGTTACAACGATGATGTCGGCTCTTTTTGCCCCAGAACGGAATTCCCTCAAAGTTCCGGTTGGGAGAGGATAATCACCTGTATAAAGTTTATGAAAGTCGGTGAGTAAAACAGAAAGTCCCGGCTTTACATAACGGTGCTGAAATGCATCATCGAGAATCACCACATCTGTGTCAGGTATCTCCTTTCGAATTTGAGCTATTCCTCTTGCCCGTTTCTCATCAACAGCTACTGTAACTTCATCAAATTTTAATTGAAACTGAAAAGGCTCATCCCCAATTTCTATTGAACTTGATTGCTCACCGGCCAATATAAATCCTTTTGTTTTCCTTTTGTAACCACGGCTAAGTGTAGCAATCTTAAACTCGTTTTTCAGTAAATTGACCAGATATTCTACATGTGGTGATTTACCGGTTCCACCCATGGAAAGATTGCCAACGGAAATGATAGGGATATCAAAAGATTTTGAACGAATTATTTTCCAGTCAAACATTTTATTACGGAACCACACAATTATCCCATACAATAAACTAACAGGTAATAATATCAAACGTAACAAGTTCACATGGTAAAATTACGAATAGTTTTAAAACCAAAAAAATCGTATATTTGTCATAGTTAATTCTTTTAACCTTAAATGATTCATTATGAAAAATTTGATTTTGATCCTGATCCTGTTTTTGCAAATTCCTTTAACTTACGGTATATATTTTAAGATCGAGGATTACAATTCGTGGGATAGAATGGTATCACTTGATAAAAAAGGTGACTTGGTATATACCGTAAATTATTACGGATTTTTTGAAATTATTGATGTTTCCGATCCCGGACATCCTACGCTTGTTGCAAGTCTTAATATCGTTGATCTGGTTCCCGGGGTTCGGGGAAGAATTGTTGTTTCCGATACTTTGGCTTTCGTTCTTGGTCAAAATTACATTCATGTAATTGATGTCTCCGTTCCCGAGAATCCTGTTTATCTGTCAGTGTGGGATTATGGAATGTCTGCCGATATTGAAATTTCAGGCAATCTGGCATTTATTGCCAATTACTTTGAGTTCAGGATATTGGATATTTCCAATATACAATCCCCGCAATCCCTGGGTTATATTCCTGGAGATATGAATGGAATTTGCCTAAAGGATAATTTGATTTATGGTGTAATTTCAGGTTATCCCGCCAAACTACAGGTAATAGATTTTTCGGACCTTCAAAATCCAATTGTTATTACCAACTTTGAATTACCAGGCTCTAATTCAAGTACAGGAGGAGACATTGCAGTGGCCAGCTCAAATGCGTATGTTGTAAATGGTAGAAATATGTGGGGCGTAAATATCACAGATCCCTTTAACCCTGTGATAACTGATACTATAACAACAAAAAAACCAATTTATAAAATTTATATTGATGGTGATAAAGCCTTGATCACCCAGTCTTATTTGGGGATAAAAGTTATAGACATTACAAATCCTAACGAATTAATTGAACTTGGCTATTATGATACACCTGGTGTAAGTGAGCAGGTTATGGCTACCGGAGACATTGCTTATATTGCCAATGGTTATTCTGGCCTTCAAATTATTGACATAAGCGACCATAATAATCCTTATTATTTCAGCTCTTTACAAACAATAAAAAAGGCAAAGGGATTTGATATTCATAATAGTTATTTATTTCTGGCAGATGGCTTTGTTGGATTGGATTTAATAGATATTTCCAATGTACTGGATCCTACACTTGAAAATACTTTCAATTTCGGCTACGGATCTCCGGAAGGTGTATCTATTTATAATAACAGATTATGTTTAAGCAACAATTATCCCTGGGCCGAATTATTTATGATTGATATTTCAAATCCCGAAAACCCTGTTATAAATTATACAATTGATTATTCATATTTATCGTTCCAGTCAATTGCAGTATTTCAAACCGATAATCACATTTTTGTCGGAACTTATGATACATTAAGTATTTACAATGTAATGGAATTCAGTAATCCAGCACTCATTTCAAAATACCAAACCCAATCAATTATTACTGATATCCAGGTATCAGAAAACCTGGCATATGTATCAATGGGTGAAGATGGAATAGAAGTTATAGATATTGAAAATATTACTACTCCTCAATTTGTTTCTTCATTTGACACACAGGGTAATGCAGTCAAAATTTTGATACACAAAGAAGTTTTGGTTGTTTCTGACAGGAATGAAGGAGTTCATCTATTCGATGTATCCAATCCTGTCGTTCCAGCATTAATTGAAACATTAAAACCTAACTCCAATTCGGACATAAAGGTTAAACCACTGATCGTTGATGATAAGATGATTATAGTAGACAGGGAATGGAATGAAATCTTCACCTTCGATATTTCCGATATCAACGATATTCAATTAATAAATTCCGAAAAAGTAAACTTCGAAATTTATGAAATGGACTATTATTCTGATTTACTGGTTTGTTCATTGAATGATTACGGTCTTGTTTTGCTGAATAATTCAATACTGGTGTCAGATAAAAAAGAGGAGTCAGCCGGAAACAAATTCAGCAATTTTGATATTTTTCCAAATCCTGTAAATCATCAGGCTATTTTGCGTTTGAATTTATCATCTCCCATATCAATTGAAATATCTATTTACAATACTGCCGGTAGTTGCATTAAAAGCTGGCAATTTAATGATGAGCGATCTGGCCAAAATGAATTTGTACTGAATTTATCCGATATGTCAACAGGAATTTATCTATGCAGCGTTAAGGTGGGGAATGAAATAATGACAAAAAAAATGATCAAGATCAAATTGTGAAAAGATGTTGGTATAATATAGCCTCCTTGTTTATTCTTTTAAAACGAATATTTGATATTTCGATTTCACGGATCAGGAATGGTTTGAAATGCATTTTTCAACTAACTTTGACACTTCAAAAACAGGTAATACATGAAAATTAAAGATATTATAAAACCACTGGAAGATCTAGCGCCACCGTATTTACAGGAATCATATGATAATACCGGTTTACTGATAGGTAATCCTCAAAGTGAAATTAAAAAAGTCATCATCACACTGGATGTTACGGAAGCATTATTACAGGAAGCCATTGATAAAAAATGCGATCTTATTATCTCTCATCATCCGCTGATCTTCAAAGGTCTGAAAAGTATTACAGGCAGAAATGCCACAGAACGGATAGTGGAAATTGCCATTAGAAGAGACATTGCGATTTATGCCATCCATACCAACCTGGATAATGTGGATAACGGAGTAAATGCTGTACTCTGCGAAAAATTAGGATTAAAGAATACAAAAATTCTCTCTCCCAAAAAGGAACTGCTGCGAAAGCTTGTTACCTTCTGCCCTGAGGATCATGCGGAAAAAGTCCGGGAAGCTATATTCAATGCTGGAGCCGGGCATATTGGTGATTACGATAGCTGCAGCTTTAACACTCCCGGAACCGGCTCTTTCCGAGGATCGGAAGATACCAATCCGTTTGTTGGTGAAAAGGGCAAATTGCATTATGAAAATGAAGTTAGGTTAGAAACAATATATCCTATTTATAAAGAGAAAGCAATTTTGAATGCACTTTTTGATGCACATCCTTATGAAGAAGTAGCTTACGACATTTATTTTCTTGGCAATGAATTTAGCCGTGTTGGTGCCGGGATGATAGGCGAATTAGAAAAAGAGGTTGACGAAATTGACTTTTTGAATAAAATAAAAAAAATCACTGGTGTAGGGTGTATTAAGCATTCACAATTGTTGAATGGAAAAATAAAAAGAGTAGCTGTTTGTGGAGGTTCAGGTAGTTTTTTAATAAACGATGCAAAAAGAAATGGAGCTGATATATTTCTTACCGGAGATGTAAAATACCATGACTTTTTTGAAGCAGAAAATAAAATGATGATCGCTGATATCGGTCATTACGAAAGTGAACAATTTGCAAAAGAATTAATTTATAGTGTTTTAAACGAAAATTTTTCTAATTTTGCAGTCCTTATTTCGGAAACGAATACTAACTCGGTTAATTATTTATAAGTCAAGATATTATGGCAAAAAAAGCGCAAGAAAAAGTAGAGAAAAAAGTGGATAAAAAACCAAAGGCAACAACGGCGAAGAAAACAAAAACCAAAGTGGAGGTAAAACCCAAAACTAAAACGACGAAAAAGGTAAAAAATAAAGTGGAAAAAAAACCCAAAGCCAAAGTTACTAAAAAAGTTAAAGAAAAAGTAGAAGATAAGCCCAAAGTTAAACCAATAGAAAAAACTGAAGAGGAAATTACCATTGAACAGAAGTTGATTGCACTTTATTCTTTGCAACAAGTTGATTCACAAATTGACAAAATAAGAATTGTCAGGGGTGAATTACCTTTGGAAGTACAGGATCTCGAAGACGAAGTTGCCGGACTCGAAACCAGGATAAATAATTACAAGGAAGAAACAGATTCGCTTAAATCTCAAATTTCCGATAAAGAAAATGCAATGAAGGAAAGTGAGACTATGATCAAAAAATATGAGAAACAGCAGATGAACGTTAGAAATAACAGGGAATACGATTCACTTTCAAAAGAAATAGAATTCCAGACACTTGAAATACAATTAAGCGAAAAAAGAATAAAAGAGTTCAATTTTAAACTGGAAACAATTAAAGAAGAAATAGATAACTCAAATGCAGATCTGACTGAAAGAAAAATTGACCTGAAAATAAAAAAAGCTGAATTGAATGATATAGTTGCAGATACAGAAAAAGAAGAAAACCATCTGTTGACAAGCTCAACTGATAATCAAAAATACATTGAAGACAGGCTGTTAACTGCCTACCAGCGAATCCGTAAAAATGCAAGGAATGGTCTTGCTGTTGTTATGGTAGAACGCGACGCTTGCGGTGGCTGTTTTAATAAAATCCCACCTCAATCACAATTAGACATTCGGATGCATAAGAAAATTATTGTTTGCGAATACTGCGGCAGAATTTTGGTGGATGAAAATATCTCGGAATTGGTAAAAAAATAGAACTAAATATAAAACTTATCGTATTAAAGAGGGGTTTGAAAACATATCCCTCTTTTTTTTATTTTTACAAACAGCAATATCGTTTATCATGCGCAGAGTTGGACTCATATTGATATTAATTATTGCAGTTAACTTTTCTTACTGCCAATATCATTATGATTTTAACCAAAACTGCAAAGATGCATACTCGGCAATTATCAGCCTCAAATTTGATGAAGGGAAGAATCTGATCGAAAAGGAAAAATCGACCAATCCTGAAAATAATATTCCTTACATGCTTGAGAATTATATTTATTTCTTAACCATTTTTATCGCCGAGGAAGAAGATGAATTTGAGAAACTTTCCAAACTGAAAGATGATATCATATCCAGACTGAAAAAAGGCGATAAAAATTCTCCTTATTACCGCTATTGTCTTTCACAGGTTTACCTCCAATGGGCTTTTGCCCGAACCAAGTTCAAAGAGTATGTTACGGCAACTTTTGAGATCAATAAAGCCTACAGGCAACTTGAAACAAATAATGAAGAATTTTCCGATTTTTTGCCAAATCTTATCAACCTGGGATTACTGCATACGCTTATTGGGACAGTTCCCGATAATTATAACTGGATAAAAAAACTGGTTGGTGTGGAAGGCACCATTGACCAGGGAGTTGGTGAGATTTTGACTGTATTGAATGAATCAATCTCAAATAAAGAATACAGCATGTATAAAACCGAATGTTTGTTTTATTTGAGCTTTATTCAAATGAACCTGATGACAAATAAGCAAAAGGCGCTCGATTACATTAAAATGATCGAAGATGATAGCAGCAGTATGCAAAATCCACTGGCTATCTACGCCATTTCACGAATTTATATGGATAATAGTTTAAACAACGAAGCTATTGAGCTATTGCTATCTAAACCGACTGGTGAAGAGTATTTTCCCTTTTATTACCTTGATTATCTGACCGGGTTGGCCAAACTTCACCGACTTGATGATGATGCTGTAAATTATCTTTTTAAATACGTTAATAATTATAAAGGAATCAATTATATCAAAGATGCCTATCAGAAAATTGCATGGTATTACTTAGTTAACCGTAACAAAGAAAAATACACAGAATACATAAACAAAATTAAACAATATGGCAACTCAATTGCCGATGCTGATGAACAAGCTGAACGGGAAGCTGAAAATGGAGAAGAGCCAAACATTTACCTTTTAAGAGCCCGCTTGCTTTTTGATGGTGGTTATTATGAAAAAGCCTTATCAGCCATCACCGGTGAAACGGAAACCGGGTTTCTGAGAAACACAAAAGATTCACTAGAATTTTATTATCGTATTGGCAGAATATACCACGAATGGGGCAAAGTAGATAACAGTATTTCTTTCTACAAAAACACTGTTGAAAATGGCGCTGAATCCGAGTATTATTTTGCAGCGAATTCCGCTTTGAAACTTGGTATAATTTATGAAAACAAAGGCGATTATGAAAATGCTGAATTCTACTATGAAGAAGCTCAATCAATGGAAAACAAAGAATACAGAAACAGCATTAACCAAAAAGCCAAAGCCGGCCTTCACAGGATTGAAAACAGGAAGTAAAAAGCTTCAATTACCTTCAACGCAATCTCTCAATTAGTTTTACTATTAAGTAGTTTCAGAATTTTTTATTTTAAAAAACTTGACATTCATCCTGAATTTTCATATCTTGGCAGCTTTTATATTTCAGGTAGATTGATTTTATCAGGTGGTACCAAAACCCTGACACTGACTAATGTGAAAAACAAATAAATAAAACTAAACCAAATCATCATGAAACCACATGTCCGCTTTTCGTTTTTAACACTTTTCGTTTTATTGATTTCTTCTTCTTTCATTCAAGCACAAAGTTGTGTAATTCCTGATAACGGAACAGGCACAGCTACACTTCCGCCGATAGGCTGTCAGTACCAATCGGTTGATCCTTTTATGATCATTGAAGGATTACCTCCGGGAACAACCATCGAATTGCACGGTATCTATTCCGATTTTATCTGTGATGGTTCATGCCCTTGTTCGTTACCAATTCCACCGAGTATATGTGAAATTCCTGGAGGGTCTTTGGGTGGACATGTTCATTGTTTTAAAGGTTCAATGGTGTTTGATGTTATTGGCACCGGAGAATTAGAAGGGTTCAACAGAACATTGTATGTCGAAATTTTCTCAGAAATTCACACTGGCCCTCGCAATCCGGGTGATCCGGTTCAGGCATTTCCGGCAGAATATTATCGTTTACAAGGAGAACTTTTTGGGGATCCTGATTTTTGTACGTTTCATATAATAGCAGGTAGTGATTTTGGGTTGCCAAGCCCGGGAGAAACAACTTTAACACAATTACCAAGCGGTGATTTTGCAGTTGATAGTTTTTTCGATATTACATACCAGATTGAATTTGAAGGCTGTCCGGGTTCTATACTTGAAGGATTAGCTGGAACCACAACTGCCACAACAGGGTTTGAGATTCCATCCGTTGGTAACGACCTTATTGATCCGGGCCCTGACTTCTGGATTGTCCCTGAAAGTCCCGCATCTTCTGTACATCCGGGAGGACCGGGTGGTGAAATTGCTCCTATCCCTTCCGACTTTTTTGGCCCAGGGTCTGATCCTTTTGACGGTGCCATTTTTTTACAGGGAGAATCACACGGTTCAACAGAGTTTCCTAATCCTGATGCCATTATTGAAAGAATCTCTCCGGCAAATCTTCCTGAACCGTATCCCTCACCCGATATGGTTCAAACAGAGATTGTTGAACTTAGCCTTGTAAGTACCACACCTATAACCGTTACGTATAATGGTGGAATGGATCCTGAATTGTGGGATGTTGAATTGGCACTCTCTACATATCCTCAGCCTTCAGGGAATATGGGCATAATAAAAAATGATGCAAATGGAGGTGTATTCGATTATTCTCCGTTATATGTTTATCCAAGACTTATTTTTACTAAAACTTCACCTCCATATAATACTGAGGTTTGGGATCTTGGAGGAATCAGCTTACTGCAATACTCCAATTCAATAGCTTATCCTTGGGAACACTCACCTATTGGTAATGACTTTAATCCTTCGAGCACCACACCCATGGAGTTAATATCTGCAGGTGGTGACTGTGAACTTTACCTTAACCCATACCTGCTTCGCCAGGATGATTTTTGGGTTGAGCTTGACCCGGGCGGAGTGTTTGTAGCAGGAGGTGGTTCGGGGTATAATGATGGTGAATGGTATTATTATCCTAACTTCGATTGGTGGAATATATGGTTTTACGATCATCCATTTGAATATGAGCGTACCAAGGCTATAAATGTTTCATTTACAATTGACCGCTTAGACCCAGGCCTGGATTCGTATGCAAATATTGTTTTTAACTGGTCAACCGGACCCTGGTCAGAACAGGGCGTTCCCGGTAGGCCACCGTTACCTGAAGATGTTTTCGGTGATCCGGGATTGGAAGACCTTTATATAGTCCGGTCAACGCCAATATTTTACGGCCCGATTAACGGACCCATTATCATTGACCAATATTTTTATGAAATACTTGAATACAATCCTGAATGGATATCAATTGATGTTGAAGGATGGAACTTTACAATTCCTGATGGCATTATCAATCATGTATGCTCACAACCTGACAACGGAGGAGATTTATTTGAATTTGGCGATGCACCGGAAGATGCTTTAGCATATCCTTCTACCGGAATGTTAGGTATGTTCCCTACTTGTATGAATGTTCCTGTTTCAGGTTGGATACAACATAGCGATGTAAGTGCCTGGTTTGGTTCACAAGCTGATTTAGAACCGGATGGAAATGCAGGAGTATGTCCTGCCTTTAATCCAAACCAATACAATCAGGATGAATGTTTTGGCAACGGAGATGCCGGCTTAATGATACCTGAATCATTTACGATTACCGGAGCGGTTGGCTCTGAAACAGTTGTTCCGTGTACCGGTTTCATGGGTATGCCGCTTGGTTATACCTGCCAGCAAGCACCATGGGGTGCAAATATTGATATTGACATCCATAATCAAATACCAACCGGAGATCAAGCTTATGTTAATTTATTAGTTGACTGGAACCAGGATGGCCAATGGGCAGGTTCTATAGATTGCCCGGGATATGCTGTTAACGAACATGTATTGGTAGATTTTGTGATTCCCAATCCATTTGATGGCCCATTGTCAGCTTTAATGGCTGCCGGCTCAACAATACCAATTGGGCCTAATCCGGGTTATGTATGGGTAAGATTCTCCATAACAGATTCTCCTGTTGGTATGGATTGGAACGGCGAAGGTTTCTTTGATTATGGAGAAACAGAAGATTATTTATTGCTTGTCCTTGAACAAGAGGAAGAAATAGACTGGGGTGATGCACCTGACAGTCCTTATCCGACTCTGGGCATAAATAATGGTGCTCATCACGTAATAATCCCGCAAATATATCTCGGAAATTCAATTGATGGCGAGCCTGATGGTCAACCCGATGCACAGGCACTAGGTGATGATAATGATATATTTTATCCTCCGGCAAACGATGATGAGGACGGAGTTACGTTTACATCTGCATTAATTCCCGGTCAACCGGCTACGGTTGATGTTTTTGCTTCCGTTACTGGAGTATTGAATGCATGGATGGATTTTAATCAAAACGGCTCCTGGGCTGAGTTAAATGAACAAATTTTCCTGGACCAGGTATTAAATCCCGGATTGAACAGCCTTACCTTCCAGGTTCCTGCAGGTGCAACCAATGGAAACACATATGCAAGGTTCAGGTTTTCTTCAGCAATGGGAATACCTTTTGATGGACTTGCACCCGACGGAGAAGTGGAAGATTACCGGGTATATATTGGCGGCCAGACAGGAGATATACCTATTGATCCTGATCCAACAGGCTCCTTTGTACAAAATGAGATTTCAATGGCCCTTGTTCCCGGAACTCAACCCGGCATTCCGGCTGTTTTGCTTGCTGCTTATAACGACAATCCATATCCCGGTGGCCCGGGCCTTGGTGTTAGTTATAGCACAGATGGTGGAGCAATATGGACTCCATTGCAGCTCCCTTATCCAATGAATCCATTGGGTATTCCTTATCAGGATATGTTTGATCCGACCGCAACGGCTGATGGGAATGGTAACCTGTATGTTGCACATATTTCTACTGATTATGATTGGACTAATGGTCCGGAAAGTGGTCTGTATGTTCATAAGTCAACAGATGGTGGAGTTACCTGGGCTGCACCTGTAACTATCGCTTATGATGGTAAACCAACAGGTTCGCCCGATCCTAACTACAGGTTTAACGACAGGTGTCAGATGACCTGCGATATTAATCCAACAAGTCCATATTATAACAATCTTTATATAGTAGAGATTAAAGACCGTGGATGGAATAATCCATTACTAGAAAGTGATATCTATTTCTCAGCATCTACGGATGGAGGACTTACCTGGAGCTCCCAGATAATACTCAACGAAAATATTCACAATATGGGTAACATGCCTGTTCCGGCTGTAGCACCGGATGGAACCATTTACGTTTGCTGGATGGATTATAATGTTCTGACAGGTGGTGTAGGTACAATTTATATGAATTTTTCACCAGATGGAGGTGCAACATGGTTAACACAAGATATTTTGGTGAGGACAGTTAATTTACCTCCATTAAGACTAAATGGTGGTAGTGATGTCCTGGCAAAAGGCGCGGCAGTTATTGATGTTTCACCAACTAACCCACAGGAAGTTTACATTGTTTATGCTGAAGCCAGTGCCGCCGGTGGGGATGAAGGAGATATCTTCTTTATTAGATCCACTAATGGTGGACAGAATTGGTCAGCTCCTTTACAAGTAAATGATGATGCTACCCCCAATGATCAGGTAATGCCATGGATAGACATTAAACCCAACGGTACAATTGACGTAACATGGTACGATCGCAGAAATGACCTGCTTGATCTTAATTGGGATGTTTACATTGCCATGAGTACTGATGGAGGTAATAGTTTCACACCTAATATACAAATAAATGATGTGAGTGCTCCTTCACCCAACACACCTTCCGGAATATGGATGGGTGAATATCTCGGATTAATAGTTGACAATACTCATGCTTACATTGCCTTTACTTCATCTCTTTATGATATAAACGGAGATGTACTTTTTGATAAAATACAAAATCCATTGGCAGAAATTGATTTCGGTGATGCTTCTGATCCGACATATCCAACATTGTTAGCAAGCAATGGAGCAAGGCATAATATTGATGGAGTCACTTTCCTGGGTGGTCAGATCGATGCTGAGCCCGATGGACAGCCCGATCCGAATGCTCTCGGCGATGATAACAACAATTTGCCTGATGAAGATGGTATTGTATTTAATCAGATAATTCAGGGCAGTCCTGCACAGATTACGGTAACTACAAGTGTCCCTGGTTATTTACAAGGATGGATGGATTTTAATGCTGATGGTGACTGGGCTGATCCGGGAGAACAAATATTTACCGATGAATATATTCACTTCGGTTATACTGTTTGTTTAAACTATCTCGTTCCTGTAAATGCTAACCTTGGAACAACTTATGCACGGTTTAGATTCAGTACTGTACAGGGATTAACGTATACCGGTCTTGCCACTGATGGTGAGGTTGAAGACTATGAAGTTGAAATTATTGAAGATCCTGATATCAAGTGGATACAAGAACCCTGTGAAGAATTACCCGGATTACATTGTCATGATTACATATTACCTCCAGACATTTATGATTATATCATATTAGCTGATGATTGGCTTTGCAATGGTGGATTGGTTACTGACATTCACTGGTGGGGAAATTATGAAGCATTAGGAGGTGGAATTAATTACTTCCACTTGAGTATTCATAATAATGATCCGACAGGTTGCCTGCCTCTGGATCCTGAAATATGGGGTATTGATGTTCCATTTTCAACTACTAATGAAACAAATACAGGTCTATTTAACAGTGAAGGTGGAATCATTTACAAATATGAGTATTTTCTGGACTTCCCATTTGACCAAATAGAAGGAAATACCTATTGGCTCGATATCTGCGCATATTCTAATGATCCCACTGATCCGGCCATATGGCGTTGGCAGGAATCAGACCGTTCTACTGTTCCTGTGCTTTGTCCGTCTGCAACTATGACATCAACAACCCCATGGCAAAGTATAATTTGGACTTCAATACAACCATACCGTTATAGCGATATGGCATTTGTTATTACTTCTGTTGAAATTGCTGATGAACTCGACTTTGGTGATGCTGATGATCCACCCTATCCAACTCTTGTTGGTAGCAATGGAGCAAGCCATGTCATTGATGGAATAACTTTCCTCGGAGCAAGTGTCGATCCGGAGCCTGACGGACAACCTGATCCACAAGCTTTGGGAGATGATAACGATGGCAACGACGATGAGGACGGTGTTACATTTGATTGGCCCTTAGCAGTTGGAAATCCTTGTAAAATAACAGTAAATGCCTCTGTTAACAATGGGTTTTTCAGCGGTTGGATCGACTTTGATGGTAACGGTAGCTGGGCTGATCCCGGTGAACATGTCTTTGTAGATATTCCTATTGTAACGGGGGATAATTCACTTAACTTTATGGTACCAACCTCAGCTATGGCAGGCCTTATTACATATGCACGGTTTAGATTTAGCACACAACCTGGATTATCATTTGATGGCCCCGCACCTGATGGTGAGGTAGAGGACTATGAAGTTGACATTGTTGAATTTGGAGATTACAAATGGGCACAGTATCCTGATATCACACTACCTGGTTTACATGCACATGATTATGTAAATGCAGCTGGCGGTATTGAACGAATAGTTATTGCTGATGATTGGTTATGTAATGGAGGTCTGGTTACTGACATCCATTGGTGGGGCAATTATGAACTGGATGCATTAAACCAGGAAATGAGGGGAGCCGGGATTGGTCATTTCCATATAAGTATTCACGCTGATGATCCAACCGGATTATGCCTGCCATTAGATCCTGAGATTTTGGGGTTTGATATTCCATTCTCTACACTGGTTGAGTTGAACACAGGGTTAATTAACAATGAAGGTTGTTCAATATATTTGTATGAGTTTATATTGCCACAACCGTTTGATCAGGAACTTGGAACAAGGTATTGGATTGATATAACCGTATTCTCTATTGATCCAAATAATCCGCCCATGTGGAGATGGCAGGAATCTATGAGAAGTTATTTTCCCATTTTATGTGGTGCTGCCGATAAATTGGAGCCGGGCGTACTACCCTGGTCTACGATTCAATGGTTACCCAATCCACCTCATAAGTATTCTGATATGGCGTTTATTATCACCTCTCAGGAATTTGATGAACTTGATTATGGTGATGCAGATGATCCACCCTATCCAACTCTTCTGGTTAATGATGGTGCCAGACATATTATTGACGGCACAACATTTATGGGAGGTTCGGTCGATCCTGAAACAAATGGGCAACCTGATCCAAATGCTTTGGGAGATGACAATGATGGTAATGATGACGAAGATGGTGTAACATTCAATCCTCCACTTGTTCAGGGTCAGCCCTCAGATGTTTCTGTTTATGTTTCTGTTGATGGTTATTTGAATGCATGGATAGATTTTAATGCAAACGGATTCTGGGGAGATCCAGGTGAACAGATAGCAACCGATCTTGCTTTAACTGCTGGTACAAATACATTTACGTTTAATGTTCCCTTGGTAGCAACCGTTGGAACAACTTATTCGAGGTTTAGATTTAGTACAGCTACTGGATTAATTTTTACAGGTTTAGCACCAAATGGAGAAGTAGAAGATTATGAAGTAGATATTGAAGAAATACCAAATAAATGGGCTCAATATCCTGATGTTAGTTTGCCTGGATTACATGCGCATGATTACGACATACTTTATTATGAGCAAATTGTTTTAGCTGATGACTGGATTTGTGATGGAGGCTGGGTTACTGATATACACTGGTGGGGTAATTATGAATTAGATGTATTTAATGTAGAGAGACGTGGAGCCGGAATTGAATACTTCCATTTGAGTATTCATGCTTTGGATCCCACAGGTTGTTTACCACAAGATCCTGAAATCTGGGGTATTGATATTCCTTTTAGTTCATTAACCGAATACAATAGCGGACTCATTAATATCGAGGGCTGTACTATTTATCTATACGATTATATTCTTGAAGAACCATTCCCACAGATACAGGGAAATCACTATTGGTTGGATATTACAGCATTTTGTACCGATCCTCTTGATCCGGCTTACTGGAGGTGGCAAGAGGCCGGAAGAAGTACAACTCCGATCCTATGTGGTGCTACCGATAAAGTTGTACCAGTTCCTAATGTATGGAATACGATTTCGTGGACAAATAACAGATTTAGCGATATGGCATTTGTTATTACCTCTGAATCCGTTCCGGAATTGGATTTGGGCGATGTTCCTGATCCAACCTATCCTACTTTATTGGGAAGTAACGGAGCTGCTCATATCATCGATTATACAGTTTTCCTTGGAAATAGTATTGATGCAGAGCTTGACGGACAACCAGATCCATTGGCTTTGGGAGATGATAATGATGGCAATGACGATGAAGATGGGGTTACAGTCGTATTTGCATTATATTCAGGAGGAGGAGGAGCATTTGATGTGGTTGCCTCTGTTCCGGGATATTTAAATTGCTGGATCGATTACAATGGCAATGGCAATTGGACCGAAGCCAATGAACATGCAATTAATGATCAATGGATAAATACAGGTAGTAACTGGATGTTTATATCAGTCCCGGGCACAGCTGTTGTGGGCAATACTTTTGCCAGATTCCGTTTCAGCACAGTTTCCGGATTATCATACACCGGTGTTGCGCCTGATGGTGAAGTAGAAGATCATGAAGTTAGGATTGAAGGAGATGTGGATGTAAATCTTAAGGTATTCCTTGAGGGTCCATATAATGGGACGGCGATGAATACAATTCTCAACTCACAGGGATTGATCCCATTATATCAGCCATACAATTCCGATCCTTCTGCAATATGGTATTACACCGGCTCTGAATCAGTAAGTTCTATACCAAATACAAGCATTACAGATTGGGTCATGGTAGAATTCAGGGATGCTACAATAGCTTCTTCGGCAACGGGAGCAACTATGGCAAGCCAGCAAGCAGCTTTCATTTTAAATGACGGATCAGTAGTTGGCTTAGATGGTATAAGTCCAGTAAAAACAAACGGGATTTACCAGTATAACCTGTTTGTTGTGATTTGGCAGAGAAATCATCTTGGAGTTTTATCTGCTAATCCTTTATTGCCCTCTGGAATAAATCAGTACAGTTATGATTTCACAACTCCTGCAGGGCAGGCATATCTGAATGGACAGAAAAGTCTTGGAAGTGTTATATATGGTATGTATGGCGGCGATAGTAAGCCTGATGGATTTATTGATAACCTCGATAAAACTGTTTGGTCAAATAGCGCTGGAACAACGGGTTATTTACCTGCTGACCATAATATGGATGCAGAGGTAGATAATAAAGACAAGAATGATATTTGGGTTCCGAATGATGGCGAGGGAACAAAAGTTCCCTAGTGGTAAAAAAAGAAAGGCCGCCGGAATCCGGCGGCCTTTTGTTTTGCGTCAAAACCTAAATCCTATTGTTAAAAGAAAATTATTTGTGATGTGCCGGTTTCTGGCAGGGTTTACAACAATATCTTCGGTACCATATAAATAATAGTCTTCTTCAGTTTGTGATCTTACATAGGCTATATCGGCGAAAAAATGCTTATCCCTGTAACCCAATCCTCCGGTGTAATACAATTTTTCTCCATCATTAATTCTAATTCCATTTTCATCCTTTGCAAAAGGACTTCCATAATAACCAAATCCACCACGGAAAGCAAAATAACCCAACTTGTACTCCCCTCCTACCCTGACATTATGAGTCTTTGTATATAAATTGGAAATAGTTCTGTTTTCTTCGGAGAAATTATAACCGTAGAAATCATAATTTCTATACTTTGCATTTGCAAAATCAACATACTCATAATCTATGCTGATTAAAGCAACCTTCTTAATTATAAAAGATACACCACCGATAGCCCTCCAGGGAGTTTCCAATTTATACTTATTTGGCCCAAAGGAATAATAAATCGAATAATCAGTGCCATATGCTTCATTATAAAATTCTGTCGACCAGTAGTCTTTTACACCACTATACCATGTAGGGGAATGGATTGCACCTGCTAAACGCAGCCAGTTTGTTGCCCTGACAATCACTCCGAACTTAATATTAAATCCGGTTCCATTGGTTTCCAATTTATCAGAAATTCGTAGTTGCGTAAAGTCATCATTACTATCGAAAATATCCTCTTCATAATATCGTACTTCTTCTCGATAACGGATAAAAGGAATTCCAATAGACCCTCCAATATATACTCTATCATTTAGATTCGCTCCAAGTGCAAAGAGGAGCTCATTTGTTGATCCCCATGAATTCACTTCTTTTCTTTGCCAAACCTCTCCTGAAGTTATACCAATATATTGATCATCAATCCCTGGGATCGTATCAATCATATAAGTATTCCAGGCCGGATTCAAATCATATGAATAATCTCCATCAAAATCATCTTCAATATCTTCATAATGGACTCCATCGGCATACTCAACATAGGTATCGATCAATGAATTCTCACTGTTATAACCTTCAATTATCATTCTATTGTTATAATTATTGATCCTGTTCATTCCCATACCGAATTGAAAATTTTTGAGTACTGAATTGTTATTCTTTGCTGTAGGAGTAGTAATTATAAGACCAACATTGCTAAAATTAAAATTGTTCCGCGAATCTTTACTGGAAGTTCCATTATACTCTGATGAGGTATTTCCATTAAAAAACGCAGGTGTAAACGAAAACTCAAATTTTTTGTACAGCCCGATACCAGCCGGGTTTGAGCTTAATGTTGAAAAATCTGCACCAAGTGCACTAAAAGCTCCGCTCATTGCCATGTATCTTGCAGTACCCCCAAAGGTAGTTCTGGAATAACGAAGGGCATCCACTTCATTCTGACAAATTCCAAAATAACTTGTGAAGATTAGTATCAGTATGGTTATAGTTATCCTTTTCATAACAATAATTTTTGCTATAGTTTTTAATTTCTAAATGAATGATCCAGCTTATATTATAAAACGATAATTGCTTACCTTCTGCCACCGCCTCTTGACGATCCACCGGATGATCTCGATCCACCGGATGACCTCGTTCCGCCACTACTACTTGAACGTGAGGGTGATGAATAAGACCTACTGCTTCCCGAACTGGATGGCGAGGAATATGACCTGCTGCTTCCTGATCTGGATGGAGCGGTATAACTACTCTTGGTATTTCCTGACCTGGATGGCGCTGAATAACTCTTCGCTGACCTTGAAGGTTGTGAGTAATTTTTTGTATTCGTCCGTGAAGGTTGAGAATAATTATTTGAAGATGATCTTGATGGCTGATTATTATTTCTATCAGTATTATACTGAGTCGGTTTATTATAACTTCTGTTATAATTTGACTGCGGTTTAGTATATTTTTGAGTGTTCCTTTCTGAGGTATTCGAAGGCCGTGTATTGTTCCTTACAGTCTCCTGTTTTGTATTTGAAGAAGGCTTATTATATTTTTGTGTTGGCCTTGCTTGTTTATTTTCTCCAATACTCTGACCCGGCTGATAACGATTTTTTGTTTCATTCGAAGAAGCAGCAGGCTTTTTATAAGTATATCTTTGCTTTGTATTTACATCTCCTTTATTATTAACTACATTGGTGCTTGACCTTCCTGGTGTACCTGATCCTGTATTTGTTGAGGATCGGGATGGAGAAGTAATATTAGCCAATTGTGGTGTTGTACGTTCCAAATAATTCGTAGAATTTGTATTGGTAGTACTTTGTGGGTTATATCCATTTCTCCCGTTGTATGGACTATTTGATCCACCTCGTGACGGGCGGTGATCATAATAGTAAGTATTATAGCCGTAATCATAATAATAATTGGAAGCATAATAGCCATCCCAATAGCCATTGTTATAACCATACCAGTAGCTATTGTAAGGATATCCGTAGTAACATCCTCCCCATCCCCAGCCATAGCTGTAATATAAGGATGGCCTGTACCAATAGTAATCCCAGTACCACGGATTATAATAGGAACCGTAATAATAAGGGGAGTAATAATTATAACCCATGTACGGACTATAAAACCTGTTTATCCTTGACGCATATGAGTAATCATAATAATCACCTTGGCCATAGCCTTCATAGTAATTATTGGTTATATAAGTTGTGCCATCAGGATTTTCAACTGTTTCACTTGTTGAATAATAAGGCTCCTCCTCCTCATATGCAACATATTCACCGGATTCATAGTCTTCAATGACATACTCACTTTCGGTGTAATAATCAGGATCGGAAGTTTGAGTGTCTATGTTATCCTTATTCTTTTCCGAAGTTTTTGAAAAATAAACATCATCATACTCTGTAGTTGATTTTGTTGAAGAACAACCTGCCAGGATAAAGATGGCCAGAACCGGTATTAAAAAGTAAGTTTTCATTTTTAAGCCCTCCATAGGTTATATTTTTATTTATTTTTGTGCGTTTTAATGCCTTTAAAAATATACAAACACTATACCACAATTTAGACATGGCGAAAGATTTTCAGACGAGAGAGGAGAATTATGCTCAATGGTACAATGACCTGGTAATAAAAGCAGATTTAGCTGAAAACTCAGCAGTTAGAGGATGCATGGTGATAAAACCTTATGGTTATGCCATTTGGGAAAAGATGCAAAGCGTTCTTGATAAGATGTTTAAGGACACAGGACATGTTAATGCCTATTTTCCATTATTTATTCCAAAGTCATTTTTCAGTAAGGAAGCTGCCCATGTTGAAGGATTTGCCAAAGAATGTGCAGTTGTTACTCATTATCGTTTAAAAAACTCGCCTGATGGAAAAGGTGTTGTTGTTGATGAGGATGCCAAACTTGAAGAAGAATTAATTATACGACCAACCTCTGAAACTATTATTTGGGACACATATAAAAAATGGATTCAATCTTATCGTGATTTGCCCGTTTTAGTCAACCAATGGGCTAATGTTGTACGTTGGGAAATGCGTACAAGGTTATTTCTTAGAACGACTGAATTTCTTTGGCAAGAAGGACATACCGCTCATGCTACAAAAGAAGAGGCCATTGAGGAAACTGAAAAAATTCTGGATGTTTATACAAAATTCGCCGAAGAATGGATGGCGGTACCTGTTTTGCAAGGAATAAAATCTCCAAACGAAAGATTTGCAGGGGCAGTTGAAACATATTGTATTGAAGCTTTGATGCAAGACGGAAAAGCATTACAATGCGGAACGTCCCATTTTTTAGGGCAAAATTTCGCCAAAGCTTTTGATGTTAAATTTCTTTCAAAAGAAAACAAACTTGAATATGTATGGGCAACTTCCTGGGGAGTTTCAACCCGGTTAATGGGGGCATTGATCATGGCTCACTCTGATGACCATGGTTTGGTATTACCACCTAAACTTGCTCCTATACAGGTTGTAATTGTTCCTATTTATAGAAAAGAAGAACAGCTTAAGCAAGTTTCAGAAGTTGCTCAAAAAATTAAAAAATCCCTCGAAGAAAAAGGAATTTCTGTAAAATATGACGACAGGGATACCTATAAGCCCGGCTGGAAATTTTCTGAATATGAATTCAAAGGGGTACCTGTAAGATTAGTAATCGGACCACGAGATCTAGAAAATAACACTGTTGAAGTTGCAAGACGCGATACTCTTGAAAAGGAGATTCTTCAAATTGCAGATATTGAGAATAAGATTGAACATTTGCTAGAGCAAATCCAAAAGAAATTATATCATAGGGCGCTTTCTTTCAGGGAAAATAACACACTTGCAGTTGACACCTGGGATGAATTCAAAGATGTAATTGAAAACAAGGGGGGATTTGTCTTAGCACATTGGGATGGTACAGCAGAAACTGAAGAGAAAATTAAGGATGAAACCAAAGCTACAATCAGGACTATTCCTTTAGACGGCAAAAAAGAAGATGGTAAGTGCATATTTTCGGGCAAACCTTCAAAACAAAGGGTTGTTTTTGCGAAGGCGTATTAATGGTTTATTTCTCTTTTCACTTATTCATTTTTTTGATCTATCAGACAATAAAGATCATTTGTTAAACTAATAATTAACATCAACATTTTAATCCGATATTCGGCTGAAAGATCAAAATATTCATATCCAAAAATTCTATTCGAGAAATCCTTTAATAAATAGAACCTTTAATCAATCTCCTCGTACTAAAACGATGAAGTAATTTTGTATAAAAAGTTTACTTCATCAAAACATTATATTTGAAATTTTGCTATATGATTAATCTTTAAATTCCAGATTAAATCTTTGTAATAATTTCAATATAAGTGGATAAATAATATTGTTGTTTAAACATACACCTACATTAAGTATGAAAGTAGTAATATTAGCCGGAGGGTTCGGTACCCGCATAAGCGAAGAAAGTCAAATCAAACCAAAGCCCATGGTTGAAATAGGTGGAAAACCAATACTTTGGCACATAATGAAAATATACTCTTATTATGGCTTGAATGATTTTATTATTTGTTGCGGATATAAGGGCTATATGATCAAAGAGTATTTTTCCAATTATTTTCTGTACAACTCTGATGTGACGTTTGACATGAAAAACAACCAGATGAATGTTCATGAAATGCATTCTGAACCATGGAAAGTTACCTTGGTTGATACAGGAGAATTAACAATGACAGGTGGAAGACTCAAACGGGTCAAAGATTATATAGGTGATGAAACTTTTTGCATGACTTATGGCGATGGTGTTAGTAGCGTTAATATTAATGAAATTCTAATGCATCATAAGAACGAAGGGAAATTAGGAACCCTCATCTCCGTTCGCCAACATGGAAGATTTGGTGTTTTTAACCTATCGCCTGGAGATTCTACCATCCGATATTTTAAAGAAAAACCCAAAGGAAACGGGGATGAAACAGCCTGGATTAACGGTGGTTTTTTCGTTTTGGAACCTCAAGTATTTGATTATTTAAATGGAGATGACACTGTTTTTGAGAGAGGACCAATGGAAAGGCTTGCAGCGGAAGGTCAACTTTCAGCTTTTCGATTTACTGACTTCTGGCAGCCTATGGATACTTTAAGAGATAAAAATTTACTGGATGATTTATGGAATTCAGGTAAAGCCCCATGGAAAGTATGGGACTAATATTAATTGACAAAACCAATTTTAACCACATATTGTTTAATATCAGTTTATTCTTATAATTTACGTTTTTATGAAAGTGATTATTTTCGGTAACCTGGGATATATAGGTCCAAATGTTGTCAAACAATTAAGAAACTCTTTTCCGGAAGTAGAATTAATCGGTTTTGATATCGGTTATTTTGCTCATTGCTTAACCAATCCATATTATTTCCCCGAAGTTTACCTTGATCAGCAAATTTATGGAGATATAAGAAATGTTGATCCAAAAATTCTGGAAGGAGCTGATGCTATAGTTGATTTAGCAGCTATATCTAACGACCCCATGGGCAAACAATATGAAGATATAACTATGGAGGTGAATTATAAAGCTGCTGTGGAGCTGGCAAAAAAGGCTAAACAAGTTGGCGTAAAGAACTTTGTTTATGCATCAAGTTGCAGTGTTTACGGTATTGCCAGCGAATTTGCCAAAAAAGAAGAAGACGAGTTAAATCCATTGACAGCTTATGCCCGTTCGAAAATTGCTACAGAAAAAGAATTGGCAGAATTAGCTGACAGTAACTTCACTATTACTTGTCATAGGTTTGCAACAGCGTGTGGGTTCAGCAATCGCTTAAGATTAGATTTGGTATTAAATGATTTTGTTGCAAGTGCAATTGTCTGTAAAGAAATTGTCATCTTAAGTGATGGTACACCATGGAGACCTATGATCAATACCAAAGATATGGCAAGGGCCATCGAATGGAGTGCAACCAGAAAAGCAGAAAATGGAGGAGAATTTTTAGCTGTGAATTCTGGAAGTAACGAGTGGAATAACCAAATAAAACCTCTTGCGGATGTTGTTGCCAAAATCATTCCAGGAACTAAAGTATCAGTCAATACAGATGCTACTCCCGATAAAAGATCTTACCGGGTTAACTTTGATCTTTTTAAAAGTTTAGCGCCGAACCATCAGCCTATCCATGATTTAAAATCAACGGTTGAAGAAGTACATTCAAATTTACTTGAAATGAATTTTGATGATCCGAATTTTCGTGATTCGAAATTGATAAGATTAAAGACATTGACTGAACTTCAAAGCAGAAAATTATTGAATAATAATCTGGAATGGATTAAATAAAAATATCCTACATGATATTTACAGAAACGAAGTTAAAAGGAGCTTTTGTTGTTGAGATAAAAAAACTGGAAGATGAAAGAGGTTTTTTTGGCCGGGCTTGGTGTCAGCAGGAATTTGAAGCACATGGGATAGAAACAAAGATTTGTCAGATCAATACATCTTTTACCAAAAAAAAAGGCACGATCAGGGGAATGCATTTCCAGGCTGATCCTTACCAGGAAGCAAAATTTATCAGGTGTACCAAAGGAAGGATTTTTGATGTAATGGTTGATTTACGTCCTGATTCTCCGACATTTCTTCAATGGGTTGGGAACGAACTTTCAGAGGATAATTATAAGATGGCTTATGTTCCTGAAAATTTCGCCCATGGATTTGTTTCCCTGGTAGATAATTGCGAAGTTTATTATCCGGTTTCACAATTTTATACTCCCGGAGCTGAAAGAGGAATGCGTTGGAACGATCCGGCCATCAATATAAAATGGCCCGTTGATATTATAAATATTTCGGATAAGGATAAAAGTCACTCAGACTTTGACTTATCTGGTTTAAAATAAGATTTTTGATATGAAGCATACAACTTGTCCTAACTGCTTTTCAAATAAAGTTGAGGGTTTTTACACCATAAAAAACGCCCCCGTCCACAGTCTTGTAACCGTACAAAGTTATGAGGAAGCCATGAGTGTCGAAAAAAAAGACATACCCCTGGCTTTTTGTGATAATTGTGGTTTTATTTTCAATTCTTCATTTGACACATCAATTGACTATTATACCAAAGGATATGAAGACCAGCAAGGGTTTTCACCAACATTTGTAAAATTTCTCACAGGTATTTCACAAAAGTTTATTGACAGATACGATTTATATAATAAGGATATCATTGAAATTGGCTGCGGAAAAGGAGATTTCATTTCACTCATATCTGAACTTGGAAACAACAATGGGATCGGGATAGATCCGGCATGGGTTCCCGGCAGAACAAAACAGAGCGAAAAAGTAAGATTTATCAAGGAGTTTTATTCAAAAAAACATGGGGATCTGAAAGCTGACTGTATTTGTTGTCGGCACACACTTGAGCACATTCATGATACTGGCAATTTTTTGAAAACGATCAGGGATTCTGTTCAAGGTAATAGCAATGTTATTGTTTTCATGGAAATTCCAAGCATTGTTAGAATTTTAAAAATACAGGCTTTTTGGGATATCTTTTACGAACATAGCACATACCTTAGTTCCGGATCATTGGCCAGGTTATTCAGACAAAATAAATTCGAAGTTTTGGACATGTACATCGAATATGATGATCAATATCTTTTTATTGAGGCGAAACCGGTAGATGAAATTTCTGAAAAAATTCACCCGCTTGAAGAATCAGTTGATGAGCTAAAAGAATTGACCAAAATATTCACTGAGAAAATCACACATCAATTGGGTGACTGGAGAGACAAACTTATCCAATACAAATCGGAAAAGAAAAAAGTTGTAATTTGGGGAGGAGGTTCTAAGTCAGTTGGATTTTTGACTAATTTTAACGACATTGGTGTAATTGAGCATGTTGTTGACATTAATCCCCACATGACGGGAAACTACATACCTGGAATTGGGATTCAATACAAATCACCGGAATTCTTAGCTGATTTCAAACCGGATGTTGTAATAATAATGAATGGCGTTTATAAGGATGAAATTGGGAAGATGTTACATGATATGGGTGTAGATCCGGAATTGTTATGTTTATAATAAGCAAATAATTATTTGATATATGGCTGATTCTAACTCAACTAAACCGCTTGTTGCTATTGGCGTTCCGGTTTATAACGGCGGACCGTATCTGAAAGAATGTTTAGATAGTATTTTAAGCCAAACATATGAAAATTGGGAATGTGTTATCATTGACAACCAGAGCAAAGATGATACAAACAGCATAGCCCAGGAATTTGCAGATCGCGATAAAAGATTCAAATTAATCGTAAATGAGGATTTCGTTGATCAAACCACCAATTGGAATATCTCTTACGAAAAGTCTTCAAAAGAGGCTAAATACTTTAAAATTGTCTGCGCTGATGATTGGCTTTTCCCAGCATTTATAGAGAAGATGATTCCCATTTTAGAAGCGGATCCGAGTGTTGGTTTTTGTTCTTCTTACAGAATAGATGGGCAAAGGGTAAGATGTGACGGATTGGATTATTTTGATGGTAATTATTTTGATGGTAAAAAAATATTAGTCAGACAACTTCAAAACACTCTCGATATAACTGGTTCGATTAATACACTGTTATACAGGAATGAAACACTGAAAAAATTAAACTATTATCCTGAAATATTTCAACCAAATACTTACCATATTGATACAATCTTAGCCTATGACATTCTTGCTATTTCAAACCTTGGATTCGTATATGATATTTTAAGCTACACTCGCCGGCATAACGAAACTTACACAAACCTAATAAGCAATAGGTTTAGAACGGGTTATTATTTAAAGGAGATGGAATTAGAAAAATTTTATCATTTGGACCCTTCCCTTAAAAAATTATATAAAAAGATAAGATTGGATTATGCATATTTCCTTTTCAAAAATAAAATCAAAAACAATAAAGGGTGTATCAACTGGCACAAAAAATACTTGAAGAAAAAAATCACTGCCTCCGAATACCTTTCTGCGATATTGTCAAGAAACTATATTTCCCGCCAATTCAAAAAATTGTCATAATAATAACACCAAAATATCTTCTATGAAAAACAAAAAAATTCTGCTTACCGGTGCTACAAAGGGATTGGGAAAATTACTTGCCCGGGAATTTCACAAAGACAACTTTGATGTTATTGGAACTGATTTATACAAAAAGGAAGAAGTCTCTCAGGAAGCATTAGACAATCTAACAAGCTATTATCAGTACGATTTATCTAATAATAAAGATATTGGTGAATTTGTAAAAAAATTGTTCACCGACCATCCCAACATTGAAATCATTGTAAATAATGCAGGAATTCTCGATTTCAGGTTTTTTGATGAATACACTGATGAGGAAGTATTAAAGACCATTTCAGTAAACCTGGTTGCATCAATTTTAATTGTAAAAAATTGTTATCCGTATTTTAAGGAAAGAGGAAATGGAAAAATCATCAACATTTCATCAAGCTCTTCATTCCGAGGTTTTGAAACCGGCTGTACATACACTCCAACAAAAACAGGATTAAATTTATTTACAGAATCATTTAAAAAAGAACTGGCCATCCTAAAAAAGAAAAAGGGCATTGATATTACCATCAATAATGTTTGTCCGGGAAGGATAGCCACGGAAGAATATTTAGCTAAAAATCCCCAAATAAATCCAAATACTTTAATTTCTCACAAGACTGTATACCAGAAGATCCGGAACCTTATCACCAGTGATAAAAACGGAGAAATTATTCCAATTTTCCCAGGTAAATTAAAAAGGGAAATTTTCAAAAAAGAAATTAAAAGATTTTTATTCTAAGTCATTTCTTCCTTTTAAAATAATTAATAATTTATTATGACTGTTTTTAATAATATAAACCAGAGATTAAACTATAATTGACTAAATTTGTTAGATCAAAACAAATGCAATATAAACGACTGATAAATATTATTTTATTACTCATCTTTTTAGTAAGTAGGCTAGGTGCTTTTTCGCAAGTTGACAGTCTTGAGCTAAAACTTAACTATGTAGAAGGTGATGAAAAGTTTGAACTATTGCTTAATATATCAAAAGAGTACTGGTATTTCGATCCATTAAAAAGTGTTGACTTTGCAAAAGAAGCATTTGATTTTGGATATGAAAATGCGGATGAAATAAAAAAGGCCAGGGCCTTGAATCGCATGGCTAATGGATATTATTTTCTGGAACAATATAAACTGGCTCTGGAATACTATATTAAATCCCTCGAATTAAGCGAAAACAGTAATTACCTTAGCGGTATTGCTAAAGCATGTAATAATATCGGGCTTATATACAATGTTTTGGGTGATTATGACATGGCCATTGAGTATTACATGCGATCTCTTGAAATTGAAGAACAGGAAAACAATTACATCGGAATAGCCAATACCTCATTAAATCTGGGTAATATTTATTATTATCTTGGTAATTTTCACAAAGCGCTTCTCCTCTATAATAAGTGCTTAAATATATATCAAGAAAAGAATAATAAGGAAGGAATACTGGATACATACAATAATATGGGCAGCACTTTTTCTGAACTAAACCAGCTCGATAGCGCCCTTTACTATTATGAAAGAGCATACCAGTTAAGTATTGATTATGGTAATCCGGATATACAGTCGGCATCCATGAATAATCTCGGAACCGTTTATTTCAATATGAAGGAATATTCAAAAGCCCTTGAATATTATAATTCAGCTTTAAAACTGGAAATCGGGCAGGAAGATTTGTGGTCCGAAGCAAATACAATTAGAAATATCGGGGGTGTTTATTTGATGATGGGGGATAATGAAAAAGCCATTTCATACTTTTACGAGGCTGGCAAAATTGCTGAAAAGATTTCGGCCAACAGATTGTTAATGGATATATATTACGATGTTTCAGACTACTATAATGAAAAACGAAATTTCAAAAAAGCTTATGAGTTTCATACGTTAGCAACAGATATTAAAGATTCGATCTACAATGAGGAAAGCAGCAGGCAAATAGCTGAAGTTGAAGTTAAATATGCATTCAGAAATAAAGACCAGCAACTTCAAATCATCACAAAAGAAAACAAACTAAAGAACCTGCAAATTAAAACCCAAAGATATATTATTTATATTGTTACCAGTTTGAGTTTGTTGATCCTCGCCCTGGTTTTTGTGTTTTACTCCCGATCAAAAGCAAATAAAACTGCAACAAAAATCCAAAAAGAAAAAAACACAAAAATTACTGAACAAAAAATCCTTTTAGAAAAGGCGCTTTCAGAATTAAAGGAAAGCGAAGAAAAGCATGTATCCCTTATCAATAATATTCAGGATGGAATTTTTGTATTACAGGATAAAAAATTCCGTTTTGCAAATGATAGCTTCTTTAAAATTTCAGGGTATTCATTAGATGACATTTATGACATGGATTACACAGTGGTCATTCACCCTGATGACCTGGATATGATCGTTTCCAATTATGAAAGAAGACTTGCAGGAGAAGATATTCCACCTTCCTATGAATTCAGGATTATTAACAAAAAAGGGGAAACAGTCAATTTAATGATCAGTGTTGGAATAATCAATTTTCTTGGAAAACCTGCTCATATTGGAACGATTAAAGATATAACCCAACTAAAAACCCATGAAACGGAATTGATAAAAGAAAAAGAAAAAGCCGAGGAGGCTACTCAATCAAAATCCATGTTTCTTGCCGGCATGAGCCATGAAATCCGAAATCACATGAGCAGTATAATAGGTATAACCGAAGTACTCTCTGAGACAAAACTGTCGAAAGAACAAAATGAATATGTGGATGTTATTAATGCTTCCGGGAATAATTTATTAAATATCATCAATGAGATTTTAGATTTCTCAAAAATTGAAGCTCGTCAGGTTATACTCGAATCAATTGAATTCAATATCCGGCAACTGGTTGATGAAGTTATTTCGCTCCATAACCTTAAGACTAAACAGAGAAAACTTTACCTTAAATCAGAGGTTGACGCAAGTATACCCGAAATAATTATAGGTGATCCTTCAAGAATAACTCAAATACTTATTAACCTTGTCAATAATGCCATTAAATTTACCGATGAGGGTGGTATTACAATAAAAGTGGGAGTTGATATTAATAAATATAATGGTGACAGACCTGAGTCAACCCCGTGTTTAATGAAATTTGAAGTTATTGACACCGGTATCGGTATATCCAAAGACAGCCAGAATAAATTATTTAAACCATTTTCTCAGACACATGCTGCTGTTCAGCGAAAACAGGGAGGCACCGGATTAGGATTGGCCATTTGTAAGCAGCTTGTTGAATTAATGGAAGGTGAAATTGGGATAACTTCTGCGGTAGGAAAGGGATCAAATTTCTGGTTTACAGCGCGTTTAACCAATCCAAACGATGATAAAACATCTTCTGAGAAGAAGGATTCAGGCAAAAAAACAGAAAAAAAGAATTTAAAAGTACTCATCGTTGAAGACAATGTTTTAAATCAGCAACTCACAATGAACATTCTTGTTAAGGAAGGATATAATACGGATGTAGCTGAAAACGGAAAAATAGGACTTGAACTCTATAAAAAAAATGGATATGATGTTATCTTAATGGATATTCAAATGCCCATTATGGATGGCATTCAGGCAACACGAATGATCAGGAATTATGAAAGAACCAAAAATAAAAAAAGATCAAATATTATTGCTGTAACTGCACATTCTAAAGAGGGCGAACAACAAAGACTTTTTAATGCCGGCATGGATCATTACATTAGCAAGCCATTTAAGTCAAATGAACTGTTAAAAGTCATTGAAAACCTAGATTTATCATAGCATAATTTAACCACCTTGTTTTTTCTTAATTTTGACACTTTTAGTTTTTCAATTACAAAATTTACTGAATGAATAGCATGGATGAAAAACTCAGTGCTTTTAAAAAGCTACTGGAGATCATGGATGAATTAAGAGCACAATGTCCGTGGGATAAAGAACAAACATTTGAGAGCCTTCGGCACTTAACTATTGAAGAAACCTATGAATTATCGGAAGCTGTCCTGGATAAAGATATTGATTCCATAAAAAAAGAGCTGGGCGACCTGATGCTGCACCTGGTATTCTATGCTAAAATCGGATCGGAGTCAGAAGAGTTTGATATTGGGGATATACTCACTTATATCAATGAAAAACTAGTTTATCGTCATCCCCATATATATAGCGATGTAAAAGCAAACGATGCCAGAACAGTTAAAGATAACTGGGAAAAACTGAAACTGAAAGAAGGCAGGACATCTGTTTTGTCAGGGGTTCCTATTGCCCTACCTCCACTGGTAAAAGCTTACCGCATACAGGAAAAAGCAAAAGGTGTTGGATTCGATTGGGAAAAACCTGAACAGGTGTGGGACAAGGTGATAGAAGAATTAGACGAACTAAAGTATGAAGTTGAGGAAGGAAGGGATAAAGACAAAATGGAGCACGAACTTGGCGACTTAATGTTTGCATTGGTAAACTATGCCCGGTTCATAAATGTGAATCCTGAAGATGCCCTTGAACGTACAAACAAAAAGTTTATTAACCGATTCCAGCACCTGGAAAGCAAAGCAACTGAAATGGGAAGGTCGCTTAAAGATATGACCCTGGATGAAATGGATGTTTTTTGGGAAGAAGCGAAAAAAAAGGAATTGTAAAGTTCGAAGTTTGAAGTTTGAAGTTAAATTTAAAAAATATAATCCTGATATGTTTCATCATACTATCATTTAACAACACCGTTTGGTGCCAGCAAGATACTTCCGAACAGAAAGTAAGTTTCAACAAGAAATACATTGCATCCTACTGGCATGATACGAAAAAGATCGTGGTCTCCCCTATTAAATGGAGGGCAAAAGAATGGTCAATTTTTGCAGGTATTCTCGGGGCTTCAGTTGTAACTTATGTTTACGATAAAGAAATCTATGACTTCTTTCAACGCAACAAATCGGAGACTACAGAAACAGTTTCAAAATATGTCCTTGAGCCATGGGGAACTGGTCTATATTCAATTCCTTTGCTCGGCATTATCTATCTTTCAGCAGGTAAAAACAACCACCACAAGAATGTTGCACTCACAGGATTAAAAGCATTTCTGTTAAGTGGGGGAGCAGCGGTATTATCCAAACACATTTTTCACCGCCACCGGCCATCGGATAACGAACCGCCTGATCCATACATGTGGCAGGGACCTTATCCTTTTACAATGGATTATACATCTTTTCCATCAGGGCATACAACTACTGCTTTTGCTGTGGCTTCAGTATTGGCCCAGGGATATAGAGACAAACTTTGGGTAGGTATTACTTCTTATTCGGTAGCAACATTAGTTGGTTTGTCCCGGTTACACGATGGTAAACACTGGGCAACGGATGTGATTGCAGGTGCGGCACTGGGAACAGCCATTGGAATTACTTTAAGCAGGATTAATTTTACAAAAAATAATAAACTGGATCTTGGGCCTACCGCCTTGAAAGGTGGTTATGGAATAAGGTTTGCTTATCGTTTAGATTAAAGAATTTTTTCAATTGATCCCCACAACCTATCTGCTGATTTTTGCCAGGAAAAATCTTTAGCTCTCTTAGTCCCTTTTTCTATCATTAATTTCCTTAAATCCACATCAGAATAAATTTTCGTCATAGCATCAGCAATTGATTCAACCGAAAATGGGTCAACCAGCAGGGCTGCATCACCGGCAACTTCAGGCATGGAGGTTACATTGGAAGTTATTACAGGCGTACAGGAATAAAAAGCTTCAACTATTGGGATTCCAAAGCCTTCAAAATATGAAACATATGTCAGTGCCAAAGCGGCAGCAACCACACGCTGCAATTCATTGAATTCAAGCCGGCCAGAGAAAAGAACTTCTTGCTTATATTTCATATTCTCATAAGCGGCTTTAATTTCGTTGGTCCACCACATTCTTTCTCCAACGATCATCAATTTAACATCGGTAGACTTTTTATCCTTGAATTCATCAAAAGCTTTGAAAAGGTTGACAAGGTTTTTTCTCGGGTGCAAAGCGCTTACAAAAATAAAATAGGGATTGCCCTGCATATATTTTTCCCGGACTTTAATTTTTTCATCTTCAGAAAGAGGAACAAATCCTTCATTGGCTCCATTGTAAACAACATCAATCTTTTCAGGATTCACTTTGTATTGTTTAACGATATCTTGCCTGGAAAATTCAGAAACCGTTGCTATCCGTTCAGCTTTATGAGCATACTTTGGGAAATAATACCGATAATGCTTGCGGACCAAAAATGGAACATCTTCCGGGTAATGCTCAAAGTTCAAATCGTGCATAACTACCAGCGACCTGGCCTTTGTTGCAAGAGATAAATAACCATCAGGTGAAATAAACACATCGGCATTTATTTTTTTGAGTGTACGGGGTATAGAATGCTCGAACCACAAATAAAACAAAGCCGGGTGCCTGGCCTGCGGAGGAATTACAATGGGGGTAATATTATCAGAAAAAATAAAGAAATCATCAAACTTACGGTCGAACAAAAAATAAAATTCGTGTTCAGGATGTTGCTGAGTAATTCGTTTAAAAGTCTCATAGGTAAACCACCCGATGCCTTCGAGTTTGTCTTTGAGGAGGAGACGTGTATTTACTGCAATTTTCATTTTAATGAGAATTCAGTATTCAGTATTCTATATTCTGCATTCCAAAATCAATAATTCCTATAACTTTGCAGCAAATATCAGAATTTTTAATGAAGTCCTTGATAAAAAAATTGTTACAGGCACTGCTGGGATTTGATAATTACCTTTTTATTTTTTCACGCTTTACAATTTACACGTTGCGATGGAATAAAAATGAAGGTGATTTTTTATACTTTTTAAAGCTTGTACCAAAAAATACTGCAGTTCTTGATATCGGCGCTAATATCGGTATCATGACGGTGCATCTGGCCAAAAGATTCAGGACATCCACCATCTATTCCTTTGAGCCCATTCCAAATAATCTCAAAGCATTGCAACGGATCATCCGGTTTTTTCATCTGAATAATGTTAAAGTGTTTGAAATAGCCCTTGGCAATGAATCCGGAACAATTGAAATGGTAATGCCGGTGGTGAAATCAGTTAAGATGCAGGGACTAAGCCATGTGGTTCATGAAACTATTGATGAATTAAATGAAGGTGAAAAATTTAAAGTAAAAGTTCAAAGATTGGATGAGATAGAAGAATTTCAAAAACCGGACTTTGAAATTGGGGCAATAAAAATGGATGTTGAAAATTTTGAGTACTTTGTTCTCGAAGGCGGGAAGAAACTTCTTAAAAAGCACAAACCAATAATTTATACAGAGCTTTGGGAGAATCAAAACAGGAAAAATTGCTTTCAATTAATTCAAGAATTGGGATACGATATAAAAGTGTTAAACAATAAAAAACTTACAGATTTTAATTCTTCTGAGTATAAAACTCAGAATTTCCTTTTTATCCCGAAAGTAACAGCTTAAAAACGAACATGCAGAAAAAATTCCTGACAAACCTCGGATTGATATTATTTCTGAACCTTATGGTAAAACCTTTCTGGGTTTTGGGGATCGACCGTTCGGTACAAAATGCGGTAGGTGCAGAGGATTTTGGGTTTTATTTTTCAATACTAAATTTTTCTTTCCTTTTTAATATCCTTCTCGATTTTGGTATTACAAATTTCAACAATAGAAATATTGCCCAAAACAGCCAGTTGCTCAACAAACATTTTTCAAGTATTCTGATACTAAAAATAATCCTATTATTTATTTATGTAATTGTTACTTTTTTAATTGGGTTTATCATAGGCTACGATACTGCACAGTTTAAAATGTTAGGTTGGGTGGCTTTTAACCAATTCTTACTGTCGTTTGTACTTTACCTTCGATCAAATATTTCCGGCTTGCTGATGTTTAAAACTGAGAGCGTGTTATCAGTATTAGACAGGCTGTTGATGATACTATTTTGCAGTATTTTATTATGGGGAAATGTAACTGATTCCGAATTTAAGATTGAATGGTTTGTATATACTCAAACTGCTGCTTATTTATTAACTGCCTTAACTGCCCTCACAATTGTAATTAACAAGGCGGCTTTCAAACGACTTAACTGGAACCGGCCTTTTCTGGTTATGATCCTGAAAAAGAGTTTCCCCTTTGCACTGCTTATATTATTAATGGCACAATATAACAGGATAGATACGGTGTTCTTAGAAAGACTTTTACCCGGAAATACAGGCGAACAGCAATCAGGTGTTTATGCTCAGGGTTTCCGCTTGCTTGATGCTGCCAATATGATCGCTTTCCTTTTTGCCGTTTTGCTTCTTCCATTGTTTTCAAAAATGATAAAACTTAAACAGTCAGTTGAAAACCTGGTAAAACTATCATTTTCTTTATTGTTTACGGTGAGCATTATTGTAGCCATCGGTTCATTTTTCTTTAATCATGAAATAATGAGCTGGTTATATCCGATTCATGGTGATGAAAGCCCTATAGAATATTCAAAAAGAATAGAGCAATCGGCAATTGTTTACGGATTGTTAATGTTCGGATTTGTAGCTGTATCCAGCGTATATATTTTTGGTACACTTTTAACAGCTAACGGAAGTTTAAAAACACTAAATATTATTGCCGCTACCGGAGTGGTTATCAGTATCGTTTTAAATGTAATGCTTATTCCGAAATTTCAGGCAATAGGCTCGGCTTATGCAAGTTTAACCGCTCAGTTTGTTACGGCTATATTACAGGCTATTGCAGTTCTGACAATATTCAAGTTCAGAAAAAATTACAAATTCATGACTATATTACTGGTATTTGTTGTTGGGGTAATTTTGATAACCTGGTTTTCAAAACAATTACCTTTCGACTGGAGAATCAATTTTGTAATTATGCTGTTTGCTTCGGTAGTTTTATCTGTTGGTTTAAGATTACTAAGCGTAAAACAATTCGTTGAAATAATTAAATCGGAGAAGGGTTAATCTTGTTCTTTGCTGAATTCAATAGCTCACCAATTAGTCAATCTGGCATTTAGTGGTTTCTAACGGTAGCAATATGAAATTTTGGACATTTTGAAGCAATTCATTTTCAAATTATCACTATGTTCATTTATTGTGGGTAGTTTTTTATTCATTAATTCTAGTCTCGATATCCATTTTTTGATGTAGAATTCTAATTACCTCAACTTGATTGTCTTGTGATTTTCTGTAAAATATCAAATGTGATTTGACAATAGTAACTCTATACCCATTTTTAATATGGTCCATTGATTTTCCGGACATAAAATTCTTGGTGATGAACTCAATTTCATTTATGATTAAATTGTAATATCTATCTGCTTGTTCAATAGACCATTTTTGAAGTGTATAAGTCCAAATATATTCAAGGTCTTCAACAGCTTTCTCACTTATTCTGTATGATTGAATTTTCATACGTGTTTTCTGTGAAGTTCTTGTAAATGGTCTTTTGGATTAAAGTCTTCAATAATCTTACTGCTTTCTCCAAGTTCAAGTGCTTTTCTCAACTCAATTGTTTTCTGTTCTTCTATTTCTAAAAGTCTAAGTGCTGTTCTAATGACCTCACTTACTGAATTGTATCTTCCTGAAGAAATTACTCCGTTTATGAAATTCTCAAAATGATTTCCCAATAATATTGATGTGTTTTTTCCCATGATTTTAATATTTTTTACAAATATACCAATAATTGGTATGTCTGCAAAATTATCTACAACGGCAGTCTGTCTAATAACCCCGAATATTGTTATTTGTACTCAATCTGTAATTTTCTAAATAGCTGTTTTCTAAAACTATACATTTTACTGCTTTATCAAAATGATTGCTTTTTCAATAGTTATTAGGCAGTCTGAGTTTAAGTATATGAAAAGTAGGCGATTTCGGAGCGCTTCATTTTCAAGTTACGATGAAGTTAAACCTGGCTACAATGCTTGATTATACTGCTATTTCAGCAACTTTTTAAATACATTTGTTGTGCACTGTTATATTTTGTTTTTTTTCTCGTTCCACCATTCGCTCCATTGATTTACCAAGTCCGCTCCTGCCTCTATTTTGTCAAGCGATACAATAACGTCCTCTTGTTCCAAATATCCTTCGTGTATCAGTGACGCTCCTTTAATAAGCTTGTCTCGGAACATCTCTTTCATTTCAGGATGAGTCGAGAGTAGGAAGTTGTCACTGATTTGTACGCCTATGTCTATGCCGTTTTTGATTAGTCCCAAGTATTCTTTCGCCTGTTCCTCTGTCTCAACATATGGTTCAAGTTCAAATGCTTTAATAAAGTTGGTCATGGATGAAAAGAATAATTCCTTGTCGATTTCAATACTTAATTCTTTATAGCGGCCCCAAAGTCCAGTTTGTTTTAGGCATTCGATGCCAGAATTTCTTACAAAGTTAGGTGGTAAATCACCCTCTATATTGTCAGGATTTGGGTATTCCTTTATTGTCTTGGTCAGTATGCAGTCGCAGTAGTCCTTTGTTTCTTGGTTGGTCATTCCTTTTAATGGCTTGTTGCCCATACAGCCTTCTAACATTCCTGATTTTGCCTCCTCTGTCCAGCCGGTATTGGCATCTGAAGTGTCAGAGGTGTCAAGCGTGTTGGTTTCTTGTTGGTTGCCACAGCTTGTCGCAAGAATTGTCAGTGTCGTCAATGTCCAGATGTATTTTTTCATTGTCTTGGTGTCTTTTAATAGCATACAATTGTAGCTAATAGTTCCCTATGCCTCCCGATAGCTATCGGGATATTTTTACTGTACTTACTATTAATTATTTTTTAATAAATTTTTGAAGCTGTTGCCAACCGAACACTTCCTTATTTCCAAATGCCTTAATTTATTACTGATCATCTACCAAACTACATCTCTTCCATCAATTCATCAGTTATTTCAAGATTATGAAAAACCTTCTGCACATCATCGTCATCTTCAAACATTTCTATCACTTTAAGGATTTTCTTTGCACTTTCATCGTCAAGTTTAACGGTTTCATGCGGAATTCTTTGCAATTCGGCAGACTCCGGTTCTATGCCCATTTCTTCCAGTTTTTTCTGCATATTGCCAAAGTCTTCCATAGCTGTTGTAATGCTGAAAAAACCTTCTTCCATTTCAATGTCCTCAGCGCCTCCGTCAATCATTTCCAATTCAAATTCTTCTGCATCCAGTTCACCTTTCGGAACCGTAAAAATCCCTTTGCGCTCAAACAAAAAACTCAATGAACCATTTGTACCCAAATTGCCGCTAAATTTGTTAAAGATAGATCTGACACTGCTCACTGTCCTTTGCTGATTATCTGTAGTACATTCGATATATACAGCAATACCATTAGAAAGATAACCTTCATAAGTTATTTCAATAAAATTTGCAGCATCCTTATCCGAGCCTTTACTAATGGCTCGTTGAATATTATCCTTGGGCATGCTAACTCCCTTTGCATTTGTAATGGCCATCCTCAATCTTGGATTTACATCCGGATCAGGGCCACTTTCTTTAACAGCCACTGTAATATCTTTAATAATCTTTGAGAAAACTTTGGAGCGTTTTGCATCCGCTGCGCCCTTTTTTCTTTTTATGGTTGACCATTTACTGTGTCCGGACATATTTTATAGTATTTAAATTTTAGTACTTAGATCAAAGATTTTTGACTTTTATTTACTTTGAATAACTGTACAAATTTACGAAAAGTTATTGATCAACAGAAGATAAAAAGGATAATTAGCAGGGCAATCGGGTCTTAATAAATTTCTAAAATGGAACACTGATCCTTATGATTTTAATGCTGTATTTTTAGAAATTCAAAAAAGTAATTCCCACCGTCCAGGGATAAAGTTCAGGCCCTTTATCTTTTTTAAACATGGTATTCACCGAGTAAGTGGCAAACAGGTTGATAAATCCCCAACCGATCCTCACTGTTGCATCCCATTTTATCGGATTCAGATAAAAATCATCATGTATCCATGCTTTAGAATAATCAGGACTTGTTGCTGTATATTCAACTTCGTATTTACCAGTTTCAGGATCATATCTGGTTATTTCGAAATCTTTGTTCCACTCATCATAATATTTCTTTGTGAATGAAGAGAGCCTCACTGCCATAATCATACCTGCAGCAAAATGAAAACTATTTTTCTTATGCCAGCGATTGGTTTGAAATTCAAATAATAAAGGAATATTGAAATACCAGGTAGTAAGTTTCACTTTACGTATACTAATTCCTTTATCAATATAGCCTGTTAATTCTGAAGAATCTGCATTTAACCGTGTATTTTTACTAAATCGGTAATTGTTCCAGTTTGTTCCTAGCCCTGTAACGATGCCCCATTTTTGATTTTTGGTTAACGCTATATTTTGTTCAAAGAAATTAATATGTACCGCCCATGATTTTGTCATTCGTAAATCCATATATTCAGTTTCTTTGGGAAAACTCATATTAAAATCAGGATTAAAATAGCCGTTAATCCCCATTTCAAAACCTGCCCAGTGTCCATTGAACTTATTAACCTTGCATCTTCTGATCTTTACATTTCCCTCGGCATCAACATGCAACACCCTGTTTCCAACAATCACCTTCACAGAATCATCACCCTCATAAACTTCTATTCTCAAAGATCCGATTTTAACCTTGGTTGAATCAGAATAGTCATAGGAATAATAATATGAACCTGACTCAATGTCATCAGTTTTTGTGATCAAACTGATTTTTGGATCTCCAATAAATCGAATATCAGCAACACCTGATGATTCGCCTTCAAGTTCACCGGTGACATTTAAGAAGGCATCGGCAGCCCCTGAAACCGAATATGCAGCTTTTTCGGTTACCAGTCCTTTGGCTTTCAGGCTGCCGGCACCGCTTACTTTTACTTTATGCACTTTAGCTCTTCCGGCAAGCGTTAAATCAGCAGCTCCTGAAGTTGTCGATTCAAGATATTCAACATCGATATCCATCTTCACAGTAGAAGCTCCGCTTGCAACAATCTCCATTTCATCTGTCTCAAATAAAGTTTCACCGGTTACATCTGTTGCACCATGTGCCTTTAATAAAGTCAGGGCAGGTAAAGTAATGTAAGCATTTAATTTGGTCGGACTTTTTATCCCTTTTGATGTTACTTCAAGGATACCATCAGTAACTGATGTAGTAACTTTCTTCTGGAAATTTTCATCTGTTTCTATTTTTACTGACTGCGTGTCGCCCTGCAGGATAAAAACATCTAAAGAGCCTCCTACATCAATTCCTCTAAAAGCCGGCAACTCCCGCTTTTCGATAATTACATTTTTGTTTCCTCTCTCCTGGGAAAAAATGTCGGAATACGCTCCTGTAGTAAATGCGAAAATCAAACTGATCGTTAATAGTTTATTAAATTTCATGGTTATTATATTTCTAATTAAACAAATTAATTTACGGTAGGACGGATCGGTATTACGAAAAGTTACAGAAAATACTATTCTGCCTGAACTCCTCTTTTTGATCGGGAAAGATTAATTTTATTGCCGTTAAGATTATATGCAACTACTTTTCCTGTTTCATCCACTTCTTTCTCCAAAGTCACCTCTCTATCGGAAATAAAATTATAACCATCAAGAGTATATTCAATGAAAGATTTTTTGGTGGGATTTTCAGTATTAAATAGCGCTCCTGTTATTCCAACAATAAACCTTCTAAAAAACGACTTTTTTCCCTCTACACTTTTATCCATCTCATTTATGTAAACATCATTGAATGCCAGGGATTCAATTTCCCGTGATTCAATATAATCTCCTATGGTTAGTTCATTTTCAGAAATTTTAACTAATCCTGTTTGATGCGGCTTCAAATCAGTCAACATGGTAGTGTTATCAGCAATTCTGTTTTCTCCAATGCTTTCATTGATAACTGTTAGGTTTGACCTAAAAAAATTTCTTATTTCAATTTCTGTTAGAACAATATCGGTTTCCTTAATCTCTGGCTGAATGATTTCAATTTTGCTCAAAACAGGTTGTTCTCTTTCGGTTGTAAGGATCTGCTGACTTGATTTCAGAAAACCAAAATAGATCCCAAGCAAAATAATGATTGAAGCTGCAAGGGATAATCCATAAATTAATTGAGTTTTGTACAAAACGAATATCCCTCTTTTCTTAAGGTAACCTCTAAAAATCAATTTTTAAAACGTGAATTTGTGTATCCGATTTTTTAAGTAAATCTAACTAAGTTTAATAGCCCTTCAACAATCCGTATATACCTAAGTATCTGTCATATATATATT
>JAUVJI010000001.1 GCA_030596605.1 Bacteroidales bacterium | reverse complement strand
CGCGTTAATTCTGATTTATCTTTTGCAGAAATACTTATCTTTGCTCTTTGGCTTAACCTCATGTTTTTTTGCCAAAGATACAAAAATATTTCTATTTGCAATATTATATTAAGAACGCTGTACTAGGGGCATGTTATGACTGGTATATTTCCTTCGAAAACAACTTAACTGAAATTGAAGATTACTATTACTTGTACTGTAGTAAATATGATTTTACTGATTCAATAATCCCCGATTATTCTTCATCTTTTACAACCAACGAGGATTTTGATTTGATTATAGAAGGTGACAAAGTAAATTCATATTTACATGTTGAACAATTGCCCATGTTTCCAGGTGGGGATAAGGCTCGAATTAAGTTTTTGAATGAAAATATAAACTATCCGGAATATGCCAGAAGAAAGGGTATAGGAGGAAGGGTATTCGTTGCATTCATGGTTGAAAAAGATGGGTCCTTAACGAATATTGAGATTGTAAGAAGAATAGGCGGTGGCTGTGATGAAGAAGTGGTTAGGGTACTAAATAAAATGCCGAACTGGAAACCAGCTAGACAATTTGGTGAGCCCGTTAGAGTTCATTTTATTATGCCGATTTTATTTAGGCTTAATAATGGTGCTCCGGAAATTAATGATCCTGAATTTTTTGCGGGATATCAGCTAATGAGTAAAGAAAAATATAGGAATGCTATTAAATACTTTGATAAATCCATAAACAATAAAGCAGACCAATATACAGACGCCTATGCTAACAGAGGAATTTGTTATTACCATTTGGGGGAAATTGAACAAGCATTGAGTGATATGGACACTGCTACGAATTTAAAAGCAAATATTAGTCCCGAAAGAGCAGGAAATGCATATTACAATATTGCTTTGGAGTTTTTAAAGCAAAAAAAATATCAACAAGCCAGTGATATATTTATGAAATCTATCAACCTAAATCCTTCGGATGGTGAAGCTTACTATAATATGGCAGTTTCACATCACTTTCTTGGTCAATCTGAGAAAGCATGTGAAGGGTGGGGAAAAGCACAAATGTTGGGAGTTGGAGAAGCTACATCTCTTATCAAAAAATTTTGCAAATGATTGCTAAATGATTGACTCTCTAATTAACATTATCTCCTACAAACTTCAAACACCAAACTTCGAACTTCGAACTTTTTTATACAAACTTCTCAATCAACTCCACAAGCCTGTGCGAATAACCAACTTCATTATCATACCAGGCAATCACTTTTATAAGTTTATTTTTTTCTCCGAGAACAGCAGTTAGTCCGGCATCAAAAATTGCTGAGTGTGGATTCCCGATAATATCCATAGAAACAATCGGGTCTTCAGTATATTCTAACAAACCTTTCATTGTTGTTTTCGATGCCTCTTTAAAAGTAGCATTGATCTCCTCAACGCTGGTACAGCGCTTTAAGGTGCAGGTAAGGTCGGTTAAAGAACCATCCGGTACGGGGACACGGATACCTGCTCCTCCGAGGTCTTTTGCCAAATGAGGAAATATTTTGGTTGCCGCTTTAGCAGCTCCTGTAGTTGTAGGAACAATAGAATAAGCTGCTGCCCTGCCCCTGCGTAAATCAGGGTGCGGGCCGTCCAGGATATTCTGATCGCGTGTATAAGAATGGACTGTAGTTATAAATGCTTTTTGAATACCCCAGTTATCATCCAGGATTTTTATTAAAAGCGCTGCGTTATTGGTAGTACAGGAGGAATTGGAAATAACAACATCATTTTTATCAATCAGGTGATCATTCACACCCAATACGATAAACTGCACACCGTCGGTTACACCTTTTGCCGGGGCGGAGATAATTACCTTTTTTGCACCTGCCTTTTCAACATGTTTTAAAGCATCTTCTTTAGTTGTAAATTTACCGGTAGCTTCAATTACCACATCAATGTCGAGGTCTTTCCAGGGAAGGTTTTCAGGATTACTCTCCGTATAAATATTAATCCACTTGCCGTTCACAATAATATGGTTGGAATTGAATTCAACATTCCCA
Source organism: Bacteroidales bacterium (assembly GCA_030596605.1). Classification (GTDB taxonomy): domain Bacteria; phylum Bacteroidota; class Bacteroidia; order Bacteroidales; family JAADJA01; genus JAADJA01. The sequence continues at coordinate 72,088 of JAUVJI010000001.1, read as the reverse complement.
TCAAAACGTTTGTGAACTGAGTCGTATTTTAATAGGTGAGCCATTGTATAAGGCTCCATAACATCATTGATGGCAACAATCTCAAAATTACTTTTATTGTGAGCCACCCGCAGGAACATTCTTCCAATCCTGCCGAAACCGTTTATTGCGATTCTTATTTTAGACATATTTCCAAAATCAAAAACTTAGTGAAACTTTGAGTCTTTGAGTCTTGGTGGCAGAAGTTTCCTGACTATAATTTTTTCATTTGCCACTTCCAAAGGAATGCCAATGGCAAAAGACTCAAAAGCACGAAAAATAACAAATTAATTTCTAATATATAAATTACTTGACAAAATTATAATTAATTGCTCTGCAAGTAACCAAGAATTATTATTTTTGGCGATCTTCAAATATCTTAATCTAAAACATATTTAAAAAATGGAAAATATAAAGTCATATATCGAGGAAAATAAACAAAGATTCCTGGATGAGCTATTTGGTTTGATCCGAATTCCTTCCATCAGCTCTCTTTCAGAAAAGAAGGAAGACATGATCAAAGCAGCAGAATACTGGAAAAAAACAATATTGGATGCTGGAGCTGATAAGGCAGAGATCATGCCTACTGAAGGTAATCCCATTGTTTATGGCGAAAAAATAATTGACCCCAATGCGCCAACTGTGCTTGTTTATGGACATTATGATGTAATGCCTGTTGATCCGCTTGATCTCTGGGATACTCCGCCATTTGAACCGGAGATCAGGGATGGAAAAATATGGGCACGCGGAGCCGATGACGATAAAGGACAGGCCTTTATGCATGCCAAGGCTTTTGAATTTATGGTAAAAACAGATTCGCTGCCTTGTAATGTGAAGTTTATGATCGAAGGTGAAGAGGAGGTTGGTTCACCAAGTATGGGTAAATGGTGTGCCGATAATAAGGAAATGTTACAAGCTGATATTATTCTTGTTTCAGACACAGGTATGATCGCTGAGGATATTCCATCAATCACAACAGGATTAAGAGGACTGGCTTACTGGCAGGTGGAGGTAACCGGACCTAACCGCGACCTTCATTCAGGTATTTTTGGTGGCGCTGTTGAAAATCCAATCAATGTTTTGAGTAAATTGATCGCTCAAATGGTTGATGAAGATGGCAAGATAACCATACCAGGTTTTTACGATGATGTTTTGGAAGTTTCTACGGAGGAACGAGCCATGTTAGCTAAAGCCCAATTCGATGTGGAAGAATACAAAAAGGCAATTGATGTTGAAAAATTGGCCGGAGAAGAAGGATACACACCTATGGAACACACCGGCATCCGTCCTTCTTTTGATGTTTGCGGAATATGGGGAGGATACACCGGAGAAGGTGCTAAAACAGTCCTTCCTTCAAAAGCTTTTGCAAAAATTTCAACCCGTTTGGTACCTCATCAGGATCATAAAAAGATTGCAGATTTGTTTAAAGAGCATTTTGAATCTATTGCACCAAAATCAGTAAAAGTTGAAGTAACTTCATTGCATGGTGGACAGGGTTATGTTTGTCCGATTGACCTGCCGGCCTATAAAGCGGCAGAAAAAGCATATACTGAAGTTTTCGGAAAAACACCTGTTCCTGTACGCAGTGGAGGTAGTATTCCTATTATTTCAACCTTTGAAGAAATACTGGAAACAAAATCTGTTTTAATGGGCTTTGGCCTTGAGTCGGATGCCATTCATTCACCCAATGAAAACTATCCTTTGAATCAATTTTTCAACGGAATTGAGACAATTCCTTATTTTTATAAGTATTTTGCTGAAATTATGAAGTAAATATTCAAGTTAAAGTAAAAAGCCACATTGAAGTTTATTAAAGTGTGGCTTTTTTTCATTTTATGTCAAATCAGTTCGATAATATTTTTTTTGAAAAGATCAAATAAAAACACTTTGTCAAATTCTAAAGGGAATTTCCAATTGGCCAATTTATTCTGAATGTTGTATGATTTTGATTCCTCAATAAAATCCGCATGTATGATCAACCAGATTTCATTAAAATTCTTGCTTTGATAAATCCCAAACTTTTGGTTTTTATTCTTTAGCGTATGCTCAATTTTTTCCTTTAATGTGGGAGCATTTACATCTAACCGTGTTAACTCAATTCCAATGGTTCTTTTTCGACTTTCCTTTACTATAAAGTCAGGGGATTCAGATTTAATCACCCTACCTTTGGGGAATTCAATAAAATGTTTTCGAAAATAATCCAGAATTAGTATCTCTTCCTCCTGCTGATTCATAACAACCTATTTATTGCCTCTCTCAGTCACTGCATGGCTTCCTCTACAATAGACCTCGGACAGGCCACATTCATCCGTTGAAACCCTTCACCACCAAGACCAAATATTTCATGATCAGCCCTTTTTTTAACGGCATCTGTGATGAAGTCCGGTGTTCGAAAATCCATATCAGCTACCCACATGGACAATACATCTTTGGCTTCAAGAAATTGCTCAACAAAATCCCATTTCACGCAGGAAGTTCCGGTTCTGTCAATGATCTCGTCAAAATTGTATTGCATAGTTAGCAATTAAATGAATCGATAAAATTCAAAGATTATCGAACCAACAATAATAATATAAAATTAATTTTAGAATCTGACAAACAACATTCTATCAGGTAATTATTTTATCCCACGTTCCTTCTTAATCTGCTCATAAGCAGCCAGTACCTTTTGAAATTTTTCTTTGGCTGCCTTTCTAAATTCATCTCCCAAATGGCTTACTTTATCAGGATGGTATTTGTTAGCCATTTTACGATAGGCCTTTTTTATTTCGTCATTATTGGCGTCGGGTGTTGTTTCGAGGATTTTATAAGCGCCATAAATATCTTTATAAAACATGGCTTTGATAGACTCAAAGTCGGGTGTACGGATACCCATGAAATTACTTATCCGCCTGATCTCATCCACCTCTTTGGTGTGGACATGTCCATCTGCTGAAGATATCCCAAACAAAAAATGCAACAACTGCAACCGGGATGCATGATCCATAAATTGACGGATTTGATGCGCCACCTGCTGTACATTGATATCCTGCTTTAATATTTCGCGCAAGACCAGCATGTTTTCAACAGCTAATTTTTCACCAAACTGCTGATTAAAAAATTGTTTCACATAATCAAGCTCCGACTTTAACACTTTTCCATCAGCCTTCATTACAGCAGATGAAAGTACAATCAGGCTGGCCGCAAAGTCACCTGGCCTTGTTCGGGTAGCGCCACCCACAGTTGCGCCATAAGGATGACCTCCTTCCTGATATTCAAATTTACCTCCCTGCATTCCGTCATACATCGATCCAAAGACCAGTCCTAATATTCCGCCAATAGGGCCGCCCAAAGCCCATCCTAATCCAAGTCCGACCCATTTTCCGTATTTTGCCATTTCAATATTGTTTTTAAATTGAGGTCAAAATTAATAAATAAACCCGCAGGCTTCTAATTTACTCCTGGGATTAACTTTTTTTATGAAATGAATCAGCCCTGGCCTTAAGACTTAAGAGACTGTGTGAAAACATAAATATAATTTTTCTATGGCATTTATGCCATAGAATACAATAGTATTAAAAGTGCAATTATTATTTTAATATCGCACTCTCCGGCAACCCATATTCCTCAACCATTGAAATTCCAACAGTTTCCAACTGGTCAAGGATCGGACTATAAATTTCAGGTAAAACAGGTATGTATACACCTGTGATGTTGATCTTTCCTTCGAGGATCATTTCAACGCCCATTGCTGCGGGCAATGCCACAGTTCTGGCAATGGCAGTATCTGTTGCTAGTGTGCCAAAATCAAGCATACTGGATTTAATTACTTCCTTTGAACCATCTGGATATGATGCCAAAAAAAGATGTTGAAGTACAACCATATCTCTTTCTTTTTGACCTATCATCATTTTATCAATCATAATGTCAGAAGTGATTTCAAATGGTGTGTCCTCTCCCCTATTCATTGCTTCTGTACTAAATAATCCCAACCATTCAATAGCATCCAGCGCATATGCATTGGTTTCCAATCCTAAAAATTCAGCAGCTTTTTCCCTGATATTATCTGAATTATCTTCACCAATCAACATAGCTACCATATCAGCATATGATTTACCGGTAAAATTATATTTATCGTTGGTGATCAGTTTTAATGCTTTCAATGCATCCAATGACTCACACCATCCCGGATGGCGAAATGTTCCCCGGAACATGGTTTTTGTTTCAGGGATACCATAAAGATCAACATAAGGTATTGAATCCCTGTTAGGATATATCTCCAGGTTTCCTACTTTGGGAAATGTTGTTTTCATCGGGTTTTTAAACAGGTCTTCGAGTGGCACATAAGTAATTTTGCCATGCCTCAGATAATTTCCATCGTTATTACTGGCCATTACAACCCCTTTCGGACTCCAAGAAAATTTATAATTGAACGGATTATCGCATGCTTCCTGTGCAGGTAAGGCTCCGCACACTGAATAAAACTCTTCTATTTTGCCTCCTTTCGTATGCACATGGTCAATGATCCTCATGGCCGACATATGATCAATACCCGGATCCAATCCCAGTTCATTCAGGATGATGATTCCTGCAGCTTTTACTTCTTCATGTATTGCCTTCATTTCTGGTTTCACATAAGATGTTGTAACCATATTCTTTTTATGGGCAATACATTTTTTTGCAACCATCATATGATATGCATATGGCAATAAACTAACTGTCAGATCATGTTCTTTAATCAATTGATCCAAAGTAGCTTCATCATCAACTGTCCACGCAAGGGAAGTTCCATTTGCATGACCGTCAATCATGGCAACAGCTTTTGATTTTGTACGGGTGGCAACCGTAACATGATAACCTTGTTTTAAAAGATACTGAACGATTGGTTTTACTACCATTCCAGCACCGAGAATTAATACTTTTTTCATACTTTTATTTATTATTGAAACATTAAAGATTAAAAATGCGAATTTTATTAACTGAATTTTAAACTACAGATGATTTACTGATTTATTACTCTATGAACCATTTATAAGTATTGCTCAATATATTTAAAATCAGGAGTCAATTCACCATTATGCAATATCATGGCTTTTTTGATTGGATTCGGCAACTTTAGATTTTCAAAAGAAACTGAATAATCAGCTTCAGCAATTGATTTGATATAACCAAATAAGGCATTGCTGAATGCAATGGAAGATTCCCTCGGCAATTCACTGGGTAAAATATCAACTGCCATTACCAATAGGCCTTCTCCTTTGAATCCCATGCTTGGTTCTTTTGTAAAAGGATTATAGACAAAGATTGGATCTTCAATTCCCGTCCCTTTATGGGTACATTCAATCGAACCATCCGGATCGCAAGTTACATCACCAATTACAGTCAACTTTGGCGTTCCTGCAGCATATAATTGCTCAAGATAATCCTTGGTAACAATTCTGGGATAATTATCATTCCAATACATACAGTTCATCAGTATGGACAGGTGAGGAATATACTGTTCGAAAATACTTTCATATAATTCTGGATGAGAATAATAATGCTGGAGGTCAAACTCGACAGAAGCGTCTTTTGGCTTTGACAAATCCCATTCTTTAAAAACCACCTTGTATAAAACATTATTCTTGAGGTTCTTTCTGCTCTTAAGTTTCAGCAAATCTTCCGGCGTAATTTCCTTTATTGGTAATAGTGCTGCTATTTCCTGTGCCCCATTCGAAACATTGCCATAGCCGGTAAATCCAATTGTCAATGGTGTTAACTCGTCAGGTAATCCATCCTCTGCAATTTTTTGCCCGACTTCAGAAATTACAGATATTGCATCTTCCAGCGAATCGTATTTATGTGATTGTTTGATTTTAGTAAATGGAGTTTCATATCTATACTCTTTCAATCGCTGCCCCATAGACCAAAGAGAGTTTATCATTCCGGCCAATCCGGCAAACCTTCCAAAGAAAATCAACCTTCTTCCCATTTCATCCACCACCTTCTCATACTCAATCAGGTTCACCTTTTTTTCCATCATCTTTTTGAGCATGGGCATATTGTATGGCTGGCCTTTTATAACATGTGAAAAGAAAATGTATGTTTTTCCTTCATCGAAAAAATCAATGGGCATTTCTTTCACTCCAAAAATCACCGGAGCTTCATCCACGCTATCCACTATTTGTGCCCCGGCAGCCTCAAATTCCTGATGTGTAAAAATTCTTTTGGGGGATTTTTGAACCAAAATTTTAAGGTTTTGCTCTTCAATTAATTTTTTCGCATGTTTGGGAATGATGGCCACACGCCTTTCCATTAAATATTTATCCTCGAGCCTGATTCCGATTGTCTTATTCATATTTCTGAGTTTAAATCAATATCAATTTAAATTTCTAAAATTATTTCCAATACTGACGGCAAACATATGATTTTTAAACATCGGTGCAAAATAAAGTATTAACTTTTAGAAGTATTTTTTGCCAACTATTAAATATTTTATAATTTTGCAGCATAATTAAGCATCAATAACGTTAATTTAATATACTTAATACCTTTCAATTGATTTAAGAATTCTATTCGTCCACATTTTAATTTCGGGCAGTAAGTTTCTGATTGTACAGAATATATAAAGAAAAATTTTAATTATTAATATTACTATAATGGAATATAATACATCAAGAGACCATCTTATAATTAGTGAATACGGAAGAAACGTACAAAAACTGGTACGGTATGCTTTAACAATCGAAGATAGGGAAAAACGTACAAGTTTTGCAAAAGTTATTATTCAAATAATGGGTCAGATGAATCCTTCAGCCCGGGATTCCGGGGATTTCAGGCATAAATTGTGGGATCATTTGCATATTATAAGTGATTTTCAACTGGATGTGGATACTTCTTATCCCGTACCATCAAAAGAGTCCCTTGCTGCTAAGCCGGATAGACTGGAATACAGGGACAACAATATTGATTATAAAATGTATGGTACCAATATAGAGAAGATCATTGAAGCTGCCATTAAATATGATGAAGGCGACGAAAAAGATGCACTTGTTCATACCATTACCAATCACTTGAAAAAATCTTATCTGAACTGGAACCGTGAATCTGTGGATGATACGCTGATTTTTGAACATCTTAAAGTTCTTTCAGATGATAAATTGAAATTAAAGGATGGACTTACACTTAATACTACAAGTGAGATATTGGCAAGAAACAAGAAAAAGAAAGAGTTTAAACCGTCCAATAAAAAACAATATTCCGGTTATAAAAAAAGGAAAAGATAATTCTTTGCACTTTGTAATTTTGATATTTCTTAATTTTCGATTCGGGAAATCCAATTTCTAATCTTCTTTGATTGAATTTTTTCTGTTAAAAAGTTCAGGAACTCTGTGGGTATCTTCCTTCATTAATTCAAAAACCTTATTCTAATTGTTCTAATTTCGCCATAGTTTTTTATTCTTCGTTTTATTGGAAGAATGGACAAATGGAATCTGGAAGTATCCTGATGGTAAATTTGAAACTATTAAAGAATTAAGTATATTTAAAGATATGGCATCATTCGAAATAGAAGGCGGCTATAAGCTTCATGGAGAGATCATTCCACAAGGAGCAAAAAATGAAGCGCTTCAAATTCTATGCGCAACCGTTTTAACTTCCGATAAAATCACCATTCATAATATCCCGGATATAAGGGATGTTAACAATTTAATTTTATTGCTTGAGAAGATAGGAGTAAAAGTGGAGAGATTAAAATCCGGATCTTGCTCGTTCCAGGCAGATAATATAGACCTTGACTATCTTAAAACGGAAGATTTCAGAAAAAGAGGTGGAAACCTTCGTGGCTCTATCATGCTTATTGGACCCATGTTGTCAAGATTTAAAATGGCATTCATGCCCAAGCCCGGAGGCGATAAAATAGGTCGGCGCAGGCTTGATACTCATTTGATCGGTTTCCAAAAACTTGGAGCTAAACTCCATTTTAATGATCAGGACCTGTTTTATAAAATTGAAGCTTCGGAACTAAAGGGTTGCTATATGCTATTAGATGAAGCGTCTGTAACAGGAACTGCAAACGTTGTAATGGCAGCTGTGCTGGCCAAAGGACAAACAACAATTTATAATGCTGCCTGTGAACCTTACTTATTTCAATTATGTAATATGCTAAACAGGATGGGTGCAAAAATATCTGGTGTTGGTTCAAACATGCTGATCATTGAAGGTGTGGATAAACTTTCCGGAACTGAGCATACCATGATGCCTGACATGATTGAGGTGGGTAGTTTCATTGGGATGGCAGCAATGACGCAATCTGAGATCACAATTAAAAATGTGAATTTAGATGCTTTGGGAATGATTCCGGAAGTATTCAAAAGGCTGGGGATTAAAATCATACAAAAGGGAGCAGACTTACATATACCGGAACATACATCATATGAAGTTGAAACCTTTATGGATGGCTCCATCATGACAATCGCAGATGCACCCTGGCCTGGTTTTACACCTGATTTGATCAGTATAGCGCTGGTTACTGCAACTCAAGCTAACGGAAGTGTTTTGATCCACCAAAAAATGTTTGAAAGCCGGTTGTTCTTTGTTGATAAGCTTATTGACATGGGTGCTCAAATTATACTGTGCGACCCTCACCGGGCCACTGTTATTGGATTAAACAGGAACTACAATTTGCGAGGTGTCCGAATGACTTCACCTGATATTCGAGCAGGTGTTGCATTATTAATAGCCGCTTTATCAGCCGATGGCACAAGCATAATAGATAATATTGAACAGATTGACAGGGGCTATCAAAATATTGATGAACGTTTGAGAAAACTCGGAGCACATATTAAAAGAATTTGATTTTATAAACAATAACATGAACGTACTCATTTTAGGATCAGGAGGCAGAGAGCATGCCATCGCCTGGAAATTATCGAAAAGCCCATTATTAACAAAACTCTATACAGCGCCTGGAAATGCCGGGACACACGATTTAGGTGAAAACATAAAAATTGGTTCAGACGATTTTAATGCAATAAAAGATTTTGTCATAACTTCAAATATCAATATGGTCATTGTTGGTCCTGAAATTCCGTTGATTGATGGCATCTATGATTATTTCCAACAGGATGAAAAATTGAAAAATATCCCTGTTATCGGGCCATCCAAAAAAGCTGCATTGTTGGAAGGTAGTAAAGACTTTGCAAAGGAGTTCATGGAGAAGTTTAATATTCCCACCGCCAGATATAAAACGTTTGATAATACAAACCTCAGCCAGGCTCCTGAATTCTTAAAAACAATGAACCCTCCTTATGTACTGAAAGCGGATGGCCTTGCTGCCGGAAAAGGAGTTCTCATTATTGATTCATTTGAAGAAGCTATTCATCAATTGGATGAAATGATAAAAAAATTCAAATTTGGTAAAGCTTCCAGGAAAGTGGTGATTGAAGAATTTTTACAGGGAATAGAACTTTCAGTTTTTGTTTTAACAGATGGTGATTCGTATAAAATTTTGCCTTCAGCTAAGGATTATAAACGAATTGGAGAAGGTGATACAGGATTGAACACCGGTGGCATGGGATCTATTTCACCTGTTCCCTTCGCTGATAAAACTTTCATGAATAAAGTTGAACAACGGATTATTATTCCAACAATTGAGGGATTAAAAAAGGAGAAATTAGTTTACAAGGGATTCATCTTTTTTGGATTGATGAATATGAATGGAGACCCATATGTGATTGAATACAATGTACGAATGGGTGATCCCGAAGCAGAGTCGGTAATACCACGAATTAAAACTGACCTTCTTGATTTATTCATTAGTGTTGGTGAACAAAACCTGCAAAAGAAAAGTCTGGAGATGGACGAAAGGTTTTCAGCTGCTGTTTTTCTCGTTTCAGGAGGCTATCCCGGTAGCTATGAAAAGGGTAAAATAATTACTGGCTTAGAAAATACAAAAGAGAGTATTCTGTTTCATGCCGGGACCAAAACAAATGAAGATTCCGATATTGTTACAAATGGAGGAAGGGTAATTGCAATTAGCTCATTTGGAGATACTATGGAGGAGGCACTTGGATTATCCTATAAAAATGCAAAGCTGATTGATTTTGAAGGCAAATATTACAGGAAAGACCTGGGAAAAGATTTACAATAATGAAGGCATGAAATTCTGATTATGCTAATACAAATTTTTAGAAAAAGCTATCTACTACAATATTTCTTTCTTCTATTATTGGGTATTCTTTTATGGTTGGGTGCATTTATAAAACCAATTTCTTTTGAACCCAATATAAATGAGTTCCTGAGTCCGGGATATTTTTGGACTATATCATTGATTGGTAATTCCGATTTATTGGCTAATATTATTGCGTTTATTATAATAATTACCAGTGCATTGCTATTTAATTATACCCTTGCAAAGAATGACCTGGTTCCAAGAAACACGCTCATTCCATCAATGGTGTACCTGGTTTTAATGAGTCATTCACCAAACCTCTTGTATTTTCATCCTGTTTTGGTTTCCGGGCTATTAGTTCTCATCGTACTTTACTACATTTTCCAGGTATATACTGAAGAAGAGGCTTTCCCTCAAATTTTCAATGCTGGATTTATGCTTGGCATAGCCTCCTTATTTTATTTCCCTTCACTTTATTTCATTTTATTTATATGGATAACATTTATCTTGTACCGGCTTTTCAAATGGAGGGAATGGTTCATAACATTTCTTGGATTTATCACTCCTTATATATTGCTCTTCACATATTATTTTTGGTTTGATAAATTGAATGAAGCGTTGTTGGCTTATTCTGACTATTTCACACACCTTGCCATTTTTGATTTTAATTTTGATTACCCGGTAATTAACTATATCACAATAACCCTTATCATTTTTCTAATACTCTGGTCTTTGTTTTTACTTTCAACAGAAATTCAGGAGAAAATAATCAGCATCAGAAAACGGTATTGGACTGTTTTCTGGCTGTTTGCCATTGCTTCAATAACCTATGCTTTTTCACAGTCATTTTATAAGACACACCAAATATTTATTCTAATACCCGCCTCCATTTTTATTTCATATGCATTTTCATATATCACGAAGTTATTTTGGATAGAAATTATTTTCGGATTGATGACTTTACTGATCATTGTAAATAATTTATTGACAGCATTTCAGATTTTATAAATTATTAGTTAATGCTAAAATTATCATTTGATACTGGCCTGATTGAGGCAGGATGTGACGAAGCCGGTCGAGGTTGCCTTGCAGGACCGGTTTTTGCAGGGGCGGTAATTTTACCCGGAGATTTTCACAATGATATACTGAATGATTCCAAAAAGCTTAATGAAAAACAAAGAAATGAATTACGCATAATAATTGAAGAGCAAGCCGTAAGTTGGGCTGTTGCAAGTGTCAGCCATGATAAAATAGATGAAATCAATATTTTAAATGCATCTCTGCTAGCCATGCATAAGGCAATAAAGAAATTAACAATTCAGCCTGAGTTTCTTCTTATAGACGGAAACAGGTTTAAGCCCTATAAAAAAATTCCTCATCAGTGTATTATAAAAGGTGATGGAAAATATGCACCCATTGCGGCAGCATCCGTTCTTGCAAAAACCCACCGGGATGAATACATGATAAAAATCCATCGTAAATTTCCTGATTACTTTTGGGAGAAAAATAAAGGTTACCCAACAAAACAACATATTCGAGCCATAACTCAATATGGCATCACACCTTACCACAGGAAAAGTTTTAATTTAAACGAACAGTTTAAAATTAATTTCGGCTAAAGTTTATCCAATCTCATTAATTTTTAGTATTTTGTGAATCAGTTTATTTCATATAACATTTGTGTAACATGATTAAAAAAAAGCGACAATGTTATCATATGAATTACAACAAACTGATTCTATTCCTAATTACATCTGTTATGTTTGGTAATTGTAATTCTCAGGAAAAACCCAGTAATGATCATGTTTCTCTTAGAGAGGACATGGTCAAATACCAAATTATTTCACGTGGTATCAAAGACCAAAATGTACTGGATGCAATGAGGACTGTTGAAAGGCATTTATTTGTCCCGGTTGAATATGCAAAACAAGCTTATGCTGATCACCCGCTTCCAATTGGTGAGGGACAGACAATTTCCCAGCCCTATATTGTAGCAATCATGACTGAAGTTTTGGATCTGGATAAATCCTCAATAGTATTAGAGGTCGGCACAGGTTCAGGTTACCAGGCAGCTGTACTTTCACAAATATGCGACAGTGTTTATACCATCGAGATTTTTGAATCTTTGGGTTTAAAAGCTCAAAAACTAATGAAGGACATTGGATTTAACAATGTTAAAGTAAAAGTTGGTGATGGATATGAAGGATGGACTGAATACAGCCCTTTTGATGCCATAATAGTAACTTGTGCCCCAACTCATATTCCGCAAGCATTAAAAGACCAACTTAAAGAAGGAGGTAAAATGATAATCCCGGTTGGAGAATCTTATGCGCAGGAGTTAGTCCTTCTTGAAAAACGAAATGGTAAAATAAAAAAGAAAGATATTATACCTGTCAGGTTTGTTCCCATGATAGATGAAGATGGACGAAAGTATTAGCCTGCATTATTCATAAAAATACACCTTTGGTCGAATTCTTTAATGTTTTTACATTTGCATCCTTCTAAAAATTCATCATAAAAATTAGAAAAATGAAAAAAATAACTTTACACTTTTTCCTAATAGTTTTTACTTTCGTATTAACAACTGATATCATACTTGCCCAGGAAGAAGAAACCAAAGAACCAAAGGGATATGAATTTACCATTATTACTGAAAACGACGAAACTCCCATAAAAAATCAATACAAGTCAAGCACATGCTGGAGTTTTTCATCCCTTGCATTTATTGAATCAGAACTATTAAGAATGGGAAAAGAAGAATACGATCTGTCAGAGATGTTTATTGTAAGGCAAACTTATTCTGAAAAGGCTCAGAAATATGTTCGTTTTCATGGAGAATTTAACTTTTCAGGCGGAGGTGCATTCCATGATGTTTTACATGTGATAAACGAATATGGAATTGTACCGGAAGAAGTGTATAATGGAAAGGTGATAGGAGAAGACAATCATATTCATGGTGAATTGGATGCTGTAACACGAGGCTATATTGATGCGGTAATTAAAAATAAAAACAAAAAATTAACACCTGTATGGTATCAGGGATTTGAAGGAATACTGGATGCCTATTTAGGTGAATGTCCTGAAAGTTTTACTTATAATGGCAAAGAATATACACCTCGTTCCTTTGCTGATGAACTCGAAATAAATACGGAGGATTACATTGAGATCGGATCTTACACACACCACCCTTTTTATGAAAAATTCATCCTGGAGATTCCTGATAATTGGATGCTTGACAAAGTCTACAATGTTCCATTGGATGAAATGATGGAGATCATGGATTATGCATTAGAAAATGGATTTACTATCGGATGGGGAAGTGACATTAGTGAAAAAGGATTCTCCTGGAAAAATGGAGTAGCCATCGTACCTGATGAAGAACTCACCGATTTAAGTGGATCAGAAAAAGAAAAATGGGAGAAGCTGACAAAGGATGAGAAAAAGAAAGCGCTGTACTGTTTTGATGGCCCTGTAAAAGAAAAAAATATTACGCAGGAAATGCGTCAGCAAGAATTCGACAATTATTCCACAACGGATGATCATGGTATGCAAATTACCGGTATTGCTGAAGACCAGGATGGCAACAAATTTTATAAAGTCAAAAACTCATGGGGAACCACTGATCACATTTATGACGGATACTTTTATGCATCAGATGCTTTTGTCAGATTAAAGACCATAGATATCATGGTTCATAAAGATGCGATTCCTAAGGACATTCGTAAAAAATTGGGATTGCAATAATCCTTCAGAAAAGCTATAATAATTTTATACAAATTCCGGTTTTAAAGCCCGGTTGACTTCGGTCAACCTAATTTACCGTAATTTTCACAGATTTATACAACCATTCCCACGTTTTTTCGTTGTAATAATGAATATCTCTATCTTCAGGTCGAAATTTCATATGCGGAAAATATTTATTCTATATATCAGTCTTACTATAAGCCTGTTAACAATTGCTGATCCTGGCGTTGATACTTTAAAGGTAAATGCAAGAATCGACAGCCTGGAAAATGTACTATACAATTCTCTTGGATTCAATTTATCCGTTGATGAAAAAATAAGTATCTGCAATAAACTTGCTGTACTGTATACAGACATATCCTATGAAAAGCAAGTTGAATATGCCGCCCGGTCTTTAATTCTGGCAGAAGAACTTGGAAATGAGGAATTGATAATGCAATCTCTGGAAATTTTGGGCGGAGCCTATCTTAAACTCGATAATTATGAAAAAGCCATCGAGTATAATACAAGACTCTACAGTATTCATAATACAAAAAACAATGAACTGGAAGCTGCCAGAATACTTAGAACTATTGGACTTTGTTATTACAGCTGGAGTAAATACATCGAAGCAAAAGAATATTATGAACGGGCTCTTGATATATTTAAGAATAATCAATATTTTGATGGTATTGCCAGAACACTTCGTGGTCTGGCCTCCATACTCAGGCATTGGGGAGAATATGATGATGCATTACTTTACAGCCAGGAAGCTTTGAAATTTTGGGAAGAAACCGGTGATGATAATGGAATTGCAAACTCATATAACAGTTTAGGTGTTATTTATCAGGATCTTGGTAATTACGACAGGGCACATGAATATTACAAAAAAAGTCTTGTGTTGTTTCAAAAGCTTGGCCAGACAGCAGATATAGTGAATATGACTCTACACATTGGGGATGTATATTTACAAAAAGAGTTATACGATAAAGCGCTTGAGTACTATTTCAAAGCAGATTTAATTGGGAAACAAATTAATAATAAAAAGTTAAAGTCAATTACTTTAAGCAATATCGGCGAAGCTTATAACCTTAAAGGAAATTACATTATAGCGCTTGATTATCAAAAAAAAGCGCTAAAGCTTAAAGAAGATATTGGAGATAAAAAACGGCTTTCAATAACATATACAGAGCTTGGTATAATCTACACAAACGTTGAGGACTATACAAAGGCGCTCGATTATTTGAATAAAGGACTTACAATTGCCGAAGAAATAAATTTCAAATACCAAATGATCAAATGCTATAAAAGTCTTTCAGAAGTTTACTTTAACATTAAAAATTACAAAAAGGCATACAATTACCATAAATTATATGTCGAAGGAAAAGAAGTAATATACTCTAAAGAAAGCAAAAGAACAATTGCAGAATTGCAGGCTAAATACCAGGTTGAAAAAAAGGATAAGGATAATGAACGGCTTCGTCATAGCGAGCAATTAAATAAGGTGCGAATCAGAAATCAGCAGTTAATTATTGGTTTTGTATTATTTGTCCTTTTAGGCTTATTCAGTGTAATGGTAATTTTTCACACAAGGTACCAGCAAAATCAAAAGCTAAATATTCAATTATCACTTAAAAATAAACAGATTGAAGATCAACAATCAAAAGTTGAAAATCTTAATAAGGAGCTTAAGGAGGCCAATAAAACCAAAGACAAATTTTTCTCTATCGTAGCCCATGACTTGAAAAGTCCGTTTAATTCACTTTTAGTGCTAACAAGTTTATTAACCGAAGATTATGACACCTTTTCAGAAGAAGAAAGAAAGCGATTTATTTTGCAGATAAAGGATTCCTCCGAGAATACATTTACTTTACTTCAAAATTTACTTGATTGGGCCGGTACCCAAACAGGAAAAACAATAGTGGTAAAAGAAAAAATTGACTTGTCTAAAATCTCAAAAGAAACCGTTGCACTGCTATCGCCCATTGCAAAAAATAAAAAAATCAAATTGGCCTCTGATATAAATCCAAATACATTTGCTTATGCAGATAAAAATATGGTATCAACGGTACTATTAAACCTGGTCTCGAACGCAATAAAATTCACGCCACAAAATGGCACAGTAGAAGTTCATTCGATTGAAAAGAATCAGCACCTTGAAATTGAAGTCGCAGATTCTGGTATTGGCATTTCATCCGATAATCTTAAGAAAATTTTCCGACTTGACCATAAATTCCAAACAGTAGGGACAGACAAAGAAAAAGGAACCGGCCTGGGATTAATTTTATGCAAAGAATTTGTGGAGAAGAATAGTGGCAAAATTTGGATCAAAAGTAAAGAGGGAAAAGGCAGTCAATTCTATTTTTCATTGCCCGTTTCATAACCAATTCACATCAATTATTTAATTTATCAAAATTCAGCTTTATTAATTTGGGAATTGAAAAATTCATTTATCTTTGCTGACGTAAATTAAATTTCTTCGGGGCAGGGTGTAATTCCCGACCGGCGGTAATAGTCCGCGACTCACGCTGATGAGTGACTGATCTGGTGAAATTCCGGAACCGACAGTTAAAGTCTGGATGATAGAAGAGGTTTTGTACTTGATAAATAGTATCTAAAGTATATTTTTTTTTGCCCTGAAGATTATAAATCTTTGGGGTTTTTTTATGGCAACATCCGGCGATATAAAGTTCATGAAACAGGCAATTAAATTGTCAAAAAAAGGTTTTGGGTTTGTCAATCCCAATCCGTTGGTAGGCGCAGTAATAGTTAAAAATGGCAAAATAATCGGTAAAGGGTATCATGCCGGTTTTGGAGGGCCTCATGCTGAAATAAATGCTATTCGTAATTCAAAAGAAAGTCTTAAGGGCTCTACAATATACGTTACAATGGAACCCTGCAATCATCATGGAAAAACACCACCATGTACCGAACGGCTCATCAAAGAGCAATTCAAAAGGGTTGTTGTCGGTATGATAGACCCGAATGTATTGGTTAATGGAAAGGGGATTGAAACATTAATAAATGCAGGAATTAAGGTTGATAATGGTATTTTGGAAGATGAAATAAAAACATTGAACGAAGCATACATCAAATATATCACCAGGCAATTACCTTTCTGTACCTTAAAAACTGCCATGACACTGGATGGTAAAATATCAACCTTTACCGGTGATTCAAAATGGATTTCGAATGAAAATTCCCGCAAATATGTGCATGAGTTACGACACCGGCTTGCAGCCATTATGGTTGGTGTGAATACTATCATTAAAGATGATCCTATGCTTACAGATCGGTCCGGTTTTAAAAAGAAAAGCCATCCTTTGCGAGTTGTGGTTGATTCAACTGGGAGGACACCTTTATCAGCGAAGGTATTAAATACGAAAGATGCAAAAACAATCATTGCAATTACCAGTCAGGCCGATTCAGATTTTGTAAATGGAGTTAAAAAGAAAGGTGCACAAATCATTGTTTGTCCTGAGAAGAATAAAAAGGTTGATGTAACTTATCTGATTAAGGAATTAGGCAAAAGAGGGATTGACAGCATCTTGCTCGAAGGTGGCAGCACATTAAATTTCTCTGCCATTCAGGATGGTATTGTTGATAAAGTTTATTCGTTCATTTCGCCCAAAATACTTGGAGGTGATAATGCAATTTCACCGGTTGGTGGAACCGGCTTTAAAAAAGTGGATGAAGCAATAACGCTCAATATAAAAGATATTAAAAGATTTGGAGATGATTTGATGATTGAAGCTTATATTATTAAAAAGTAGCATGTTTACAGGTATAATAGAGGAAATAGGAATAATTGACTCAATTCAACGGGGCGCCAAATCTGTTGTATTAAATATTCAGGCGAATAAAGTGCTCGAAGATTTGAAGATCGGCGACAGTATAAATACGAATGGTATATGCTTCACTGTAACTAAATTTGATTCAAAGGTATTTTCTGTTGATGCCATGTCGGAAACAATCAACAGGACAAACTTGAATGATTTAAAGCCAGGATCAAAAGTAAACCTGGAACGTGCATTACGAATTTCGGACAGGCTGGGTGGTCATCTTGTTAGTGGACATATTGATGGAACTGGAGTCATCAAGGATATTAAATCAGATGATAATGCTATTTGGTTTTACATTAAATGTGACGAATCCATTTCAAGATATATCATTAAAAAAGGTTCTGTTGCCATTGATGGAATCAGCTTAACTGTTGCAGATGCAATTGATCAAATTTTTACCGTTTCAATAATACCCCACACTGCAATGGCTACTGTTCTACTAGGTAAAAATATTGGTGACCGGGTAAACATTGAATGTGATATGATTGGGAAATATGTTGAGAAATTTTTAAGTGATAAAGATCAGACCAAAAGAGATAACAATATTGATTTAGAGTTTTTAACGAAACACGGATTTACCGAATAACTCATGAGTGATTTTAATACTATTGAAGAGGCAATTGAAGACATCCTGAACGGCAAAATGATCGTTGTAGTGGATGACAAACGAAGGGAAAACGAAGGGGACCTGGTTATGGCGGCAGAAAAAGTCACTCCGCAAGCCATAAATTTTATGGCTAAATTCGGTGGGGGATTGATCTGTATGCCCATCATCAAAGAGCGGCTGAATGAGCTAAATATTGGCATGATGGTGGTCGACAATACCGATACACATAAAACTGCATTTACTGTTTCAGTTGATGCAACAGAAACTACAACAGGAATATCAGCGCACGAACGCGCATTCACCATAAAGAAAATAATTGACTCCAATTCCAAACCGGAAGATTTTAATAAACCCGGGCATGTATTTCCACTTGAATATAAAAAGGGCGGTGTTCTGGTTAGGGCGGGACACACTGAGGCAGCAATTGATATTGCCAGGCTCGCAGGATTATTCCCGGCAGGTGTTATTTGCGAAATAATGAATGAAGATGGTACAATGGCACGCGTACCCGAACTAAAAGAATATGTCAAAAAACATAATCTTAAATTGGTCACTATTGCCGACTTAATTAATTATCGGCGGAGACATGAAAAGCTGGTTGAAAGGGTTTCGCAAGTTAAACTCCCAACAAAATACGGCATATTTAAAGCTGTAGGCTACCAGGATAAAATTACAATGGAAGAGCATATTGCATTGATAATGGGTGATATTAAAGATGGCTTGCCTGTTCTAACCAGGGTTCATTCCGAATGCCTGACCGGTGATGTTTTTGGTTCAAGCCGTTGTGATTGCGGAGATCAATTGGAGATGGCTATGCAAAGAATTGCAATGGAAGGTCGGGGAATTCTGCTATACATGCGCCAGGAAGGAAGGGGGATCGGTTTGCTGAATAAACTGAAAGCCTACCATTTGCAGGACAATGGAATGGATACCGTTGAAGCCAATGAAGCCCTGGGTTTCCCGGCAGACTTGCGGGATTATGGGATCGGTGCAGAGATTCTCGCTGACCTTGGCGTAAAAGAACTTAGGTTAATGACCAATAATCCTAAAAAAATATCCGGCATTTATGGCTTTGGATTAAAAGTAATAGAGCGAATTCCCATAGAAATAAATCATAACGATAACAACCGGTTCTACCTGGAAACAAAAAAGGTAAAGCTCGGACATATGCTCAATGCCAATACATTAAAACAAGAAGTAGGTTAATGAAATAAATATCCACCCTCTAAGAAGGTGGCTTTGAATTGCACCCAGTGGGCGCTTTTATTATTAAACGAAAGAATTGGAATGGTGGAATGGTGAAAGAATGGAATGATTCCATTACCCCAATATTCCATTATTCCAGGTATTACTATCATGTATAACAAACAAGGAACATAACAACCATCAAAGAAGGTGGTTTTCTAAATGAAATAAAAAAAATAGATATCATGAAAGTTTTAGAAGGAAAATTAAATGCCAAAGATTTCAAATTCGGCATCGTTACAGGAAGGTTTAATGAGTTTATCAGCAGTAAATTATTGGGTGGCGCTATAGATGCATTGAAAAGGCATGGCGCTGAAGAAAACAACATTGAAGTTGCATGGTCTCCGGGTTCTTTTGAAATTCCGCTTATCGCTAAAAAAATGGCTAAATCAGGGAAGTATGATGCGATCATTTGTCTCGGTGCAGTTATTAGAGGAGCCACCCCCCACTTTGATTATGTAGCAGCCGAAGTATCCAAAGGTATTGCCAATGCCATGCTTGATACCGAAGTGCCCATTTCTTTTGGTGTTCTCACTACAGATAGTATCGAGCAGGCCATTGAACGTGCCGGCACAAAATCAGGTAACAAAGGCTTTGATGCTGCGATGGCAGCTATTGAGATGGCGAATTTAATGAAGGAGATTTAATCACCGGTTGCGATCATGCGTTTGATAAAAGATGTATATGATTTGAAAACTTTGCGATACATAATAGTAATCATATCTTATTTTATCGCATTTACAAACTTATAATTGGGGCTGCCAAACAGGTCCACTTCCCAGAGAATGGCAACAGCGTAAACATTTTGATTCCAATCAGGATTTAAGACTATTTCATATTCTTTTTCAACAGTAGCTCCTTTTTCGGGATTATTAACAATTTCTTCACCATAAATTTTATGTGGTTAAAGATTTTTTTGTCTGTAAACATCTATAATCAGACACTAAGAGGAAGTAGAAAGTTGCAATTATTGTTTGCTAAAACAACACCTATAAGTCAAAGATAATATTCTACGCTGAGAAATGGGAAACAGTATCATTGATCACATTCCGAATCACTATAACGAGGCCAATTTACCGGGACCCATTGTTTGCCCTGAGTTCAACACAACTGCATTCTGGTGATTTTCTATAACTTTACCCCAGGTTGTTTCACGCCATTTTGATTCATCATGTTTTTGCAAGTAAAACGATATTTATTATGAGTAGCTTCTTCATTTCTTTTTTGATAATTAGTCGGGAAGAAATGAAATAGCTTACAGAAGAGGATTACTCCAATTCAAAATTTTCATAGAAAAAACAAATTTATTAAAATTCAATAAATTTTTCAGCTAAGAAGACTTGGACCTGTGTGTACACTTTATAACCACTGCTGATATTTCCTCCATACCCTCAACCATACTCTGGCAATTGAATCAATTGCATCAATAAGAACATACTTACTCAGGTCATCAAAGGAAATGTTGTTTTGTAATTGATCCCAGTTAGCATTTGTAACTGTTGTATGATCATATGCTGATGGAATAAATAAATGGGAACACAAATAGGAATAATGACAAATATCCTGCATAAATTCCAAGACATTATCATTTCCTGAACCCCATGTAATATAAAAATTTCTATTTTGAATCTCTAAATCTATCCATGGTAGAATTGTATTATTATAAGAAGTCTGTTGGATAGAATCAAGTTTTGGATAAATACCATCATATTCAAATCTATCTTTATTATTTCGATCTATTAAGTAATGATCTTTAACATAATCCTCCCAAATTCCTTCTACCTTAGCATGAATATCAACACCACTTGAAAACTTCCTGGAATCACAATGAAATGGAACATGAGCATCAGCAATATAATGACTCAACATAAAAAACAAATTAGCTATATGATTATTGGTTGGACAGATTGGTGAACCCTTATCTTCACTTTCTTTCATTTTGAGATTATCAATAATACTATGGGCTATGGCTTCACATCGGTAGGGTAAATTACCGCTGTCAAGTTTATAATATGTATTGTAAAGAGCAGAATTCTTCCCTTCCCTATAAATATTATATGAGGTAGGAAGACAGCCATAATAATTATTACCACTATTTGAAGTTGTAAATTTATAAATATGGCTGGTCGACATATCTTTAATAATTGCATCAGGATACCAGGCACCCTGAATTACATCATCATTATGGTTTTTAAACCATTCTATCAAACTACTTGCATATTTCTGATTACTTTGGCTGATATAACTTTGTTCAAGTCTTTTAATAGCCATTAAGGATAACCAGGCATGTGTGTACTTTTTCATAGGTTAATTTTTTATCTTATCCTGCTACAGTATTCAACTGAGCAAAGTAACAAGAATAAGTAGTTATTTAAATGAATTATTAAATTAATATATTTGGTTATTATTCTTTTAATACAAGGATTTATTCAGGTTTTATCCCAACAGTGGGTGTTACCCCGTAAAGTTCATCATTGTCTACTGACTTAAATGGTGATTTACGGATAAAATTGAGCTTTTCGAGGTTCTCAAGCGAAGTTATAAGATCTTGATTGGGTATCCCAGTTTTCTTTGCAATGGTTTGATATTTTCGCCATTTAAAGGATGAACCTTTAATCGTTTCATAAACCTTTCTCTCTTCAGAGTCAAGAGTTTCCAAGTTCACCTCTTTTACCGGCCAATCATTCTCCTGTAATTTTAGCTGATGCTTTGTTTTTATTATCTCACCATTCACCAGATAAATCTCAATTCTAATTAAAAACACGCCCCATCCATTTGAATATAGTGCAAACTTTGAATCTTTATCACTTATAAGTCTTTCAGGATTTGGAAATGTTGGATGTAAAATATATTTCACTTTGGAAATCTGGTTTAATCTTGCGAGTGGTTCATCAACAAAAACACACCAGTCATACCAGGTAGTATTATCTTTCTTTGAAGATAACTTACTGTAATTGCTAATTTTTATACTAGTCATAATTTAACATATTTATATTTCCTAATGGTTGTAAATTTCTTGTTTTATCAAAAAGATTAAATGGACCTACGCGCCATGGATTTCCATTCTTTTCCTTTAATTCAAATTCAATCACCTTTTCTTTTGTCAGTTTCTTCTTGGCAACCTCATTAAAATGAACTTTGTATGCAGGTCCCACATCGGTCTGTATCAGCTTGATTTTTTCTTTCATTGTGTCCCCGATCACCCAACAATGTTCATTGTCCCAATCAATCTGCGGCTCTGTGTTTTCCGGTAAGGTTAAAAATACATTTACATCATTAAGCTGAAATACTTTCTTGCTGATAAGAACAAATAATCCGATGATTTCTGCCAGAACTGCTGTCATGCCAAACTTATTAAATTCTGGACTCCCATATTTATCAGGAAAAAGGTTGGCAATAAGCACAGCAATAACCGTTAGTGTTGTTAAAATACTAATTAATATTAATAAATAGTTTTCCTTTTTCATTTTATTGAATTTTAAATAATTGATATCGTCATTCACAGATAATTATAGTGCTCAACTCATTGAACATCATTGATTTTCCAAAGTAAAGATTATTGCAATAAAAAACCATAGCAGAATTCCGCTAAAAATAAAAATGGCAGAAAACAGCTATAAGTTTAATAATTACAATAGAAATTATGATTTAGGATTACATGATTCAGTTCCAATGTTAGATGTTGTGTTTAAGTTAAGTCTTATATGATAATACTATTAAAAGAAGCAAAGTCCCATTCAAATTGTAAGGACTTTGCTTAAAACTTTTACCAAAAATTATCAAAAAGTTATATTAATATTTCTTGATAATCTCTATGGTATGTTGATATAATAATCCTGCAGCCAATTATCCCAGGTATGGTGAGCAACAAAATCAACAACCATAAACGTGTTGGTCTCAAGATAGCCTGTATGTTGCGGATCATTGTTGAAACTGCTTTGGTCAGGTGGAAAATATATGGCGACACCATGTGAACCTGACATATCAGAACTATGTTTTTCTTCCACAACAAAAGCATCGATAGCGTTTTTTAAATCGGCAGAAGCATTTTTGATATCAACATTGCTTGTCGAGTTGTATACTTCATCTGCGAAATCCCATAAATCAGTACCCCAGAATTGAGTGTAGTAACTAATATGGTAATCCCTTGAATTATTTCTGGCAGATTTTAATACCGTCCAATCAGTAGTTGCTTTACCTGTAAAGTTATTGATACTCGACGTCAGATTATTTAATTCGCTTAAATCATATGTCGATTGGGTTACACCACTTGAATATGAATCTTCATACTTTACAACAATGGTTTTTGCAAATTCTTCGGCAGTCATATTCGGATTTGAATTTAAATCTGCCAATATGGTGTTATAAGGCCAGCCATCACCTGGTTCAAGCTCTTCAGAGCCAACCATATAATTAGCTACACTTCTAATAGCATATGCTACTTCTATCATTCCCATTAAACATGCATCAAATCCAACAACATCAAGTTTTACATTGGTATTATTTCGATTGTCGAGATTAGTTTTTGCTAAGGATAATGCATCTTGAACCTCGCGCATATACAAAATATCGCCATCTGTATCATCGCTGGCTACAGCCTTTACAAGAGTTTCATTATAACCACTTCTATTCAGAGTAACTAATGAATCCATGATGTTACGATTTAATCGCCAGCCATCTCCATGATTCCAAATCGATAGTGCATAATGATCAGCCGGATAATTGGTAATGGCCCATTCTACAAAATCACTTAAGGTATTAGGATCTCCCATATTTTGTTCACCAAGATCCATAACAGGGGTGATTGATGGAGTATCACCGCTTTGAATTAAAAATCGTCTTGTACCAGTCCAGTTTCCATATTCATCACTATGTCCAGTTATGCGATCCATCTGAATAACAATATTAATATTACTGTTAGATCCAACTGAAGACATTTCAAGAAAATCATCAATACCAGCGTATTCCAGATTATTATCCGCATCTAAATACACCATAAAAGTCCATTTAGGTGATTGATTATTAATGATAAAGTTCTTATTACTTTTACCTATCCCTTTACTGGTTGAAACTGAGATGAGACCAGTCGTTGCTCCAGTTGGAACTTTTACTTTTAATTTACTTGTTGATGTAACTGTAATATCAGATGTTGGGACCACAGCATTGGCAAATTTTACAGTATTTCCTGCAGCAGTTGAACTAAATCTGCCACCGTTAATATTTACTAATGTCCCTGAAGTTCCGCTTTCTGGATTAAACGATTTGATGTATGGTGCACATCCTGAAAACAGACCGAACATAAGCAGATAAATACAACCTGCTTCAATAGTATTTAATAATTTTGTACTTTTCATTTTTTGTTCCTCCTTGTTTTTTGTTTAAAAATTAGGTAATAAAAAAATAATTGTCTCAGAAATTGGGGAAGATACTTATCAATATTATTTTATATCCCGAACTTACCGGTATCTACCCAATCAGTTTTAATCACAGACCACCAATCGATAGCTATTCCTTGTAAAATGTACTCATAGGGAAGCCATCCATAGCCATTATCGCCCCATGATGTTCCCCAGGAATTTCGGATTAAAAAGGCTCCGGTTGTTTCTTTCCCGTCAATCTGATTCTTTATTTTCTTGCTATCATCATATCCAGCAGTAGTAACAGCATGGCCTCCAAGATAATTTTCTTTTTGTGAAGGAAATGGTATTTCACCTGATTGGCTCGCCTGGCTAATTGAACCGAAAACTGTAAATCCGAACATGCTTGGCAGGCCGGCAGCCAGGAACAGTTTGATTCTGTTCAGTAAACCTTGCTTTGAAATACCCTGCTGATCCAGCCTGTAATACTTGGTGGCTTTAAAATTTTCTGCAAAGCCATAACAAAATGCCGGTGGTTCAATGTCATAATCATTTTCAATGTAAGGCCAGTACTTTTCATCCGGAATACCGAACAAAACCATAGCTCCCATACTTGAACGCAGGTAAGCTCCGGTATCTCCTGTAAGTCCCATTAAGTTTCGGGTAGCTTTATACAAAAAGAGCCTTGATCCTTCCATGTGCTGACCAAAAGCCCTGCGCTGAAAATATTCAAATACACCAACGGCTGCATTGGCTGTACACGAACCGATATTTCCCTGGTCTTCAACATCCGAAAACCATTGCTTAAGGTCAACGGAAGGTTTCATTTTATAACTCTGGGGAGGGGTTAATCTGATTTTGTTTAATTCCTGCTTAATGTCTTTGGTTGTTTCATCGTAATCCCTGAAGTCAGGGTAATCAGGGATCCAACCCATTTTTAAATTTTTCATTTTGTTTTGATTTTAGTTAAACAATAAAGTGAGTTAATATAAAGGTGTGTTATTAAGTCCATATAATACATTACCAACTCAGAAATAAAAATAAATCCCGAATTTAGGATTGATGCTTTTTTACTAAATATTAATCAATAGTCGTTAATAATTTATACATCAAAAATATTGTAATAGTACCCAAAATCCATAGCAGAATTCCGCTAAAAATAAAAATGGCAGAAATCAGCTATAAGAATTTCTTGGTTTTGAATTTATTTTGTTTTATAAATCAAAATTGATTTGCTTTAGCTATCAATCTTTTGTACTTTTATAAATTCAAATCCGGTTATTTACTGAACAACATTTATTTACCAAATATTAAGGTCATGAGCGAACAAAAATCCAGATTTACAGTTTTTGTAGATAATCTTAAATCATTTTTTACCCTCAGCCGTGAAGCCATCATAGTATTAGTAATTGCTTTTCTTTTATTCTGGCCGGCTGATTTTAAAAAAGTAATGGAAGATGCAGGATTTACAAAATTTAACTTCCCGTTCGGAACATGGGAAAGCCAGATAGAAGCTTCCAAAGCTAACCTTGAAAATGCCAACCAGGTAATTGAACAAAACCAGGCAGAACTGGAAGAAATAAGAAATAGTATTCAAATTCTCAGCGAAAACCCTAACCTGACAGATGAATCAAGGCGTGAAATAGAAAACATCAATGAACGCCTTGACAAATCGTATGATGCTTCTATGCATGTTCGGGATAATATTGAGGTCAATATAAAACAGCAGGCAATAATGCTGGATGAGATCAGGCAGGAACCTGTCCCGAAATCTGGCCGCTGGGCTATAGTGGCCGGCGCCGACCGCGAAAAGGAAGCTGCCATGTACGAACTTAACAGGCTGAAAGAGATGGGATATGAAAGGGTGCAGCTTTGGAAAAAGGAAGATTGGTACCGTACACTTATTCCATTCCAAAGCAGATCGACAGCAGAACAGGAATTACCAAAACTGAAACGACAATTCAGGAATAGCGCTTATATTGCCAACTTAGATGAATGGTGCTCAATTCCGATAGAAGTTGAGGAAGGTGTGTTTGAGTGCAGGTAAAAGAAGATCCATTGACTTCTTTTCATCAGTAAAATGGTTATATTTGCTTTGAAGAATAGAATAAACAGAAATAACATTTAAAATAGGTGGTCATGAAATCAAAAGTTTTCAAATATCTAATTATTTTTCTCGCAATAGCAAATCTTGCTTCAGGTCAGTGGGTTATTATAGACACCATGTTTACTCACGACGAGAATTCTGGTTTTGTTTACCATTATGCTAAGTTTATTGACAATGGTACTATTTTTCATTACTACACTCACGATCCTGGTACACCAAGTTCTATGGCTCATATGGTCGTCAGAAAAACAATAAATGATGGAGTATCCTGGTCCATATTAATAAATTATTTAGACTATTCTTATCTGGCCTATGACCTTGAATTCCCAAATGTGGATACAGGTTTTTTTTGCTACAATTTTAATTCTACTAATACTGTAGTTAGGAGTTTTAATGGTGGTGTAACCTGGGAAATAATACAAAATAATGGTCCGGTAAACATGTTTTTTATCCATGGCATAAAAGGATATGGTATAAATGGAAAACAGACCATGCGATATGTAAATGATTATTTTTATGTTACCGATACATTACCATATGATGTAAATGCATACAATTCAAAATTGTATTTTACTGACAATCAAATCGGTTACATTATTTTCGCCGAACCTTTTAGTCAACATCGAAGAAAGTTACTTAGAACGCTGGATGACGGTAATAATTGGGACCTGGTTTTATCTGACAGCACCGAATCATTTTTGGATTTATGTGCCCCATCCGATTCTGTGTGCTTTGTTTCTGGTGCATCTGGGAAAATTTATAAAACCATAGATATAGGTAATTCATGGACAATAATTAATACAAATATCAGCTCACCAGTTATTTCAATGAGTTTTACTGATCCTTTAACTGGCTGGGTTATATCGCATAATAATATGGTTTACAGAACAAACGATGGGGGACTATCATGGTCATCCCAAATACTACCTCATGAGGCTTACGAATTGAGAAAAATCAAAATGATTGATGATCAAACAGGTTATATACATGGAGTTACCTGGGGCTCGGGTTTGCATGAAATAATCTTGAAGACAGAAAATGGAGGATTATCAAATATTATAAATAATCCAGTTGAATTAAATCATATTGACATATTTCCTAATCCTTTCATTAATAAACTTAAGATTAAACCGGTTCAGATTGTTGAACTGGTTTCGGCTGAAATTTATAATATTACCGGAGAAAAACTTTTTGAGATAAATTTTTATAGCCGAAATCCAGGAGAGATTGATTTATCGCATCTGAATTCGGGAATATACATTTTAATAATAAGTAATAATGATTTCATTCAAACTGAAAGGATAGTGAAATTGAAATAGTAATAACTTTCTTATCCCAGCATTGAAAATTCCAACACCTATTTATTACTCCCAACCCACCACAACATTATTCCGGGGATTAAAAAAGGGAGCGCATATATTAGCGCTGGGATAGTATCATCTGTTCCACCAAAATAAAACATATTAAGTCCGAGCAGCAATCCGGAAAAAGTCAATACCATACCACCCTCTTTGGGTTTGAAAAAACTAAAGAAATATCCGAAAGCTGCAAATGCCATCAATAACAGCATGGCCTTTAGCCGGCCATCCTCAATATTCCAGATATCCGGTATCCCTTCTGCAAAAATGAACATTCCGAAAAATAGTAATGCAATGCCTCCGATGATGAGGGCGATCCATTTAATAACTTTTACTATCTTCTCCATCATCTTTTTATTACACTGTCATTCCGAAGCGAAGTGAGGAATCCATCGGCTACCAAGTGCTGCAATTTGCTATTGTCAGTGGTTGCAGTAGGGGGATTCCTCATTCTGTCGCACTTGCCTCCCCCTGGGATTCGGAATGACAGGGTGGTTTACTTTAACCATTTATCAAGCCATGCAAAAAACGTCCGTTGCCAAAGGATTCCATTTTGTGGTCTTAGAACCCAATGGTTTTCATCAGGGAAGTGGAGATATTGAGCAGGTACGTCATTTAATATGGCTCCATTAAATGCAGTCATACCCTGAGTAAACACTACGCGGTAATCCAACTCGCCGTGAATGATAAGAATCGGTGTATCCCAGTTTTGAACATACTTATGTGGTGAATGCTTATAAGCTTCCTGGGCAACAGCATTATTCTCTTCCCAGAATGGGCCACCTTTGTCCCAGTTTTCAAACCATATCTCTTCAGTCTCAAGGTATTGAGCTTCCTCGTTAAAAATTCCGTCATGAGCTATAAAGGCTTTAAACCTGCCATCGTGGTTTCCGGCCAAATAGAAAACAGCATAACCTCCTGCACTGGCTCCAACAGCTCCCAATCTGTTTTCATCTATATAAGGTTCTTTTACCATCTCATCAATGGCGGTCAGGTAATCCTGCATACTTTTACCATGATAATCACCACTGATCTGCTCCTGCCATGCCTGGCCAAATCCTGAAACGCCCCTTCTATTAGGAGCAACAATAATATAATCGTTGGCCGCCATGATCTGGTAGTTCCAGCGATAATGGAAATTTTGACTAAGTGGTCCCTGGGGGCCTCCTTTACAATATAAAATAGCCGGATACTTCTTAGCGGGATCAAAATGGGGAGGATAAATGATCATTGTCAGCATATCTTCGCCATCGTGTGTTTTCATCCACCGTTCTTCCACTTCGCCCATTGTAATTTGATCAAGTAAGTCTTTATTGGTGAAAGTCAGTTGCTCCGCTTCTCCATCCGAAATATTCACTGCATACAATTCTGTCGGCATTGACATTGATTTGCGTGAGGCAATCATTAGATCACCGGCAAGTGATGCACTTCTATAATCATGCATCCCTTCTGTTAATTTATCAATGGTATTACCTTCTACATTATATCTATAAATCTGGAAAGTTCCATGCCAGTCACTGGTAAAAAAGATTGATTTGCTATCATCCGACCAGGCCAAACTTCCAACGTTCTGGTCAAATCCTTCTGAACCGTAAACCTTCTCTCCTGTTTCAAGATTCAAGAGAAAAAGCCTGTTCTGATCTGACTCATAACCTTCACGCTCCATGCTTTCCCATGCCATAAATTTTCCATCAGGTGAGAAAAGAGGCGCTACATCAAATCCAATCATGCCTTCAGTCAGGTTTTTTGTTTCGCCTGATTCAATATCATAAATAAAAATATCCGAGTTGGTAGAAAGTGTTGCAGCCTTGCCAGTAAGTTTTTTACAGGTATAGGCAATAGCTTTTCCATCCGAACTCCAGTCAACCTGTTCAATGCCACCAAAGGGTTTTAGAGGCGCCTGGTATGGTTCGCCTTCCAATATATCCTTATCATTCCAAACTTTTGAACCGTCATAATCAGCACAAAATACATGGCTGTAACTTTCAACCCAATGATCCCAATGGCGATACATGAGGTCGTCCATTAATTTACCGGTGGCATCGGGAAGGCCTTTATACAAATCTTCAAACTTATTTTCGATTGGAACTTCTTTGGTATACAATATCTTCGATTGATCCGAAGCATACTTAAACCCAGTGATCCCTCCCTCGATATCTGAAACCTGTGTCCTGCCCGATCCATCAGGATTCATTTCCCAGAGTTGCACAGAACCACTCTCCGAGCAAAGGAATCCGATCTTTTCCCCATCAGGCCGCCATACTTCATTAAATTCACTTTTAACTGAGTGGGTCAATTGTTTATAATTCTCACCATTCACATCAACAGAATACAGTTCACGATTGCCTTTGTTCTGCTCCACTGAATAATAGGATACACCATACAAAACGGTTTTACCATCAGGCGATACTTCATGGCCGCCTACTCGTCCAAAAGCCCAAAGAGCTTCAGGAGTCATCCTGTCGGCTTCAAGTGTGATTTGAGGTTTACCAATAATATTTTCATCTTGCGAAGATTCATGCTGATCAATAGTAGTTGTGCAAGAAAAAATAAAAAGTCCTAAACAAATTACTGTAAAAATTAATAACGCTTTTTTCATTGGAAGGAATTTAAAATTTAACAATGATCTTATTTTTCAGCTAAGGTATAAAAATTCGGATTATACAACACAATGCACATATATTACATCTTCAAATTCTAACATCCTAATTACCCAAATAACAATCGAAATTTTAATGATAATATGTAAAATTACTTCATATATATTGAATTTAAAGGCCAAATCTGAAACCATAACCACGGCATGTTAGTATAAATTAAAAGTTTTGAAAAACATTAGTTAAGAGAATTTAAAAATTGATAGGAATATGAAAAAGAATTATCTCTCGCTGGAATCCATGCTGATTCTCCTGTTAAATGCTTTGTTCATCCTTGTTTTTAGTCACTTTTTGAGGGCAACTACCTCTGAAAATCCTGGCAGTGATGATGATGACAAATATAATAAAGGTGTAACAGTGTCACCATCACACCTGAACTTTAATGTAGACGTTGGAGAAATTAAAACTAAAACCATTAAGGTGACAAATTACACAGGATCAGTCCAAAAATTCAGGGTCAAATACAATGATTTTGATATTGGTAAATACGGAAAAAGTTCTTTCATGGAACCAGGAACCAGTGAATTCAGCATGTCAAAAATGATCAACCTCTCCCCTACTTTCATAGAACTCCCGCCAGGAACATCTGAAGTGGTTTCAGTAACCGTAAAGGTATCTGCCGGCCCAAATGCCAGGAAAGCAGCCTGGGGAGTTGTGCTGATAGAACAAGTTGAAGAAAAAAAGGTATTGGATCCGGGTAATGCAACCGGAGAAACCATTGCATTTGGTATTACTCCAACTTTTGCATTTGGAATATGGGTATATCAAAACCCACCCAATGTAGATAATATGAGTGTGGATATCAAATCCTTCTCTTATGAAATAAAAGATGACGGTAAAAAATTATTAATGCTAAGTGTCGAAAATGAAGGCGATGGTATTTCATTCGCCAAAGCTTATGTAGAGATGACAAATTTAAATACCGGTGATCAAGTATCATTGGGAGGTAAAAGCTATACAATTTTACCGGGATATAAACGGGTTTTTATTTTTGACCTACCCGATGATCTACCAAAAGGCAACTATTCTGCAGTGGGTGTGATGGACTACAATAGTGATGAGGAAATAGTAGCTGCTGAACTGGAACTAACAATTGAATAAACCAAATCTTACATACCAAATTTTTTGAAAATTTTAATAATGAAACTTAAAATGAAAATTATTACGAAAGGAAAATAAATTAAAGTTTTAAAACCAATTAAGCATTAACAAAAAAATTTAAGAAAGGAGGTATTAATGGCAACTATAGCCTTAAAAGAATTTTATCTGAAAATAATATATAGACCAACCAAGATGTCCTATTCAATCTTTTTTTTATTAACTAAATTAAATTAAGCTTATGAAAAGCAGACTATTAATTATTGCTGTACTCGCATTGGTAATGGGATTACAGAATGGACTTTTCGCCCAGTTACAGGATGAGAAGTCGGTAACGATCACAATGGATTTGCAACCTATCCTTCAGTTGGATATGGAAACTGCAGATCAAATTGAATTCGTATTTGACGATATCAAGGATTATTATGCCGGTATCACAAAATACGGAGCAACTATCTTAAAGGTGAGTTCAACTGTAAGTTGGGACTTGTATGCTGTTGGCCGTTCAAACGGTACAATAGGACCCGAATTCTGGGATCAAGTAATTGATTACGGATCAGGTTCTGGTACCAATGCCATCAATCAACTCCCATTGAGCTGTGTTGAATTACACCAGTCGCAACCTAACAGTGGTGCAGGTGGAGCCGGAATTACCGCTACTTATATCGATTATTCCACTCCGTATCCTGCTTCACATGTTCACAACGGGGCTAACAGCCTTTATGTAAACAATGGTACTTTAACACCGCCAACTGTAGCTGATAAATATATTGCCGGCCATTCCGGTACTTCAGCTCTTGGTGATGATGCTATGCCAGGTGGTTCATACCTGACTGCCGGTGGTTATACCAGTGATTTCTACTATGTAGTTGATTACAGGTTATTACCCGGATTACCAGCTATTTTTCCGAATGCTTTTGATGCTGATGCAACAACAGCTGAGGACCTGGTAACAGTTAACGGACCTAACAGCTATGCTGAACCTGGAGTATATACTATGTATGTACAGTATGTATTGGTCGAAGACCAGTAAAATTATAAACGGGGACGGTGTCTTTTCATCGTCCCTGTTTTTAAAAAAATTAACAGATAAGTGAATTACAAAAACATAAAAATAGGTAACGGACTTCTGGTCATAATTTTTATGATCTGGATACTTGAAGTAAAGGCACAAATTGTTTGTGCTGATGTTGAGATTGTTCCAAATACCAGCGAACAGGTTGATTATGTATTTGATTCATTCAGTAAATACATCGCCGGTATTACCTATCACGGAACGGCTAAAGTAAATGTAAAAGTTGATGACCAGGCGCCGCCAAATCCTGGATGTAAATGGATGCTCACCATGACGGTAGAAAATCATCCTTCATCAGGGACGGGGGCTACACACTGGGAAACATTATCAACCTATGGAGCCGGAAGTTCCAGCCCGGCTAAAATTGATATTCTGGAAGTAAGGGTGACCAATATTTGTAATACTTCACCCATCGACGGAATATACCAAACTTTCACAGAAACAGGCGATTTTATTGAAATTATTGAAAACACGGGTATTCGTGTTAATGCCGGATCATGCCAAAAAAATGTGAATGGCCCCGGTAATTATATGATGAATTATGATGAATTCCATTTTCAGATTGACTTCAGGATTGTACCAAGCTTCGGTTTTGATCCCGGGATTTATCAGTTACAGGTAAAATTTGCATTGGTTGAAGTACCATAAAATTTCGAATGAATATTTGCAAACTACATATTAATAAGATATTTCCAGCCTTTATAAGCCTAATGTGTCTGCTTTCATTCAGCCATTCTTCATATACACAAGTAAATACATTCTTTATTAAAGGTGCAACAACCCATTCCATCGAGATATCCTTTGTAAATGAAGAAACTGAAATAAATAAAGGGGAAATCATTTCAAACGTTTTAAGAATAATAAATATCAGCAGTGATTCCCTGAAAGTATTTGTAAGTTTGAATTATCCGCCTCTTTGGAAAACTCTATTCATTTCTGACCGAATGTATGTAATTCCTGATAATGACTCGATATTTATTCCTGTTAGAATTATTCCGGAAGCAATGATGAAAGGAGATACCAAATATTACATCAATGCATTTATCGAAAACGAAAACAGGGAACAAATTGCAGGTGCATACTTTTTTGCCTCAACTGAACGAATAAGTCAATGGGAAATGATAGCCAACCCTGATCAAAGGATTTATTTTAAAAATGACGAAAATACAGCTGGATTCGACCTAAGCCTTATCAACACCGGCAATGAGAAACAAGACCTGTTGATGACCATGTCCAACATCAAGAGCAGTCTCATTGTTATGGACTCAAATGAGAAAGCAACAAAAATGAATAAATGGGATTTTTCGTTAGAACCGCAAGAAGACACAACACTCTCTTACAAAGTTAAATATACAGAAGGCCAGAGAAATTTTAAAAACATTGACATTGAAAATTACAATCCCGAATCCCTCAACGAAGAAAAACATTTCAGTTTATTCTTTCACTCGGAAGAACCCCGAAGATTTAATCACAGCAATACAAGCCGAAATACAAAAGTTGATTTCATCAAACTCCAGAGCGATAAAAAGGTCAATCCTTATGGTAGTGATGTACTTCCATTGTCGGCCTACCTTCGGGTAACAAACCTGCTGGATGACGTTGTATTTTCAAGCTTGCACCTGCGTGGTCAAAAGAATTTTAACAATGGCGGAAATCTATTCTACAATACAAGCATGTATTTTTCATCACAATCAAATTTCTATGGTGATAATTACATTAAAAATATCCCATGGTATATAGGTTATTTTGATGATAATAAAAGCTTTCAAATAGGTAATGTTAATGGTGGAGCTATTGGAGTTCAAAGTAGCGGTAAAGGGGTAAAGGGTGAGATAAAGTTCCTTCCGAACCAATGGGGAGGAGGATATTATGTCAGGTCACCTTATATTTTTGAAAAACCAAGACTTGAATCCTGGGGGCTTCATCACAGGTTGGAATTAGATAATTTCACGAATCTAACGCAATACTCGCATAGTCATCATTATGCCGCTGATATTATTACGGATGTGATTTCTGTAGCGCCCAAGCTAAGACTCCAGCAAAAGCATACTAT
The DNA here is from genome assembly GCA_030596605.1 of Bacteroidales bacterium. GTDB lineage: Bacteria > Bacteroidota > Bacteroidia > Bacteroidales > JAADJA01 > JAADJA01. The sequence goes on along the minus strand of JAUVJI010000001.1, from coordinate 36,819 downwards.
TACATTTATGGGCGCTTTAAGCAATCGGCAGCATTATGCTGATCCAAATAATAGGTTCAATAAGCAAGGTTATCTTGTTGGAGCCGGTTATACCAGCAATTTTTTCGAAAGAAGATGGAAATTGAATCTCAGGGGATCATATACATCCAAAGGTTTTGGGTCGTATGGATTTGAAAGATGGTTTGTCAATCACCGGTCGCGGGTTAGTATAACAAAAGATTTTGAGCTTTCAATGATCAATAATTACAATCACTACCAATATGATCCGGATCATTATAATTATATTCCCGGATTTGATAAAAACTACTATTTCTTCAATTCATTAAATCTTCATTCGGCCAGGTACCTACCTAACCTGAAACCGGGAATTTTTTATGATATCAGAAGTAATTACGGTTATAATTTTCATGTTAGGGGAATTAATTTAGCCTACAGTAATTATGATATAACACGAAACTTACAAATGTCGTTTACTTCAACCCTGGGGATGAGTAAAATTGTAAATGAGCCAGGAAGTAAAGATCAATTTGTTTGCAAGCTAAATACCATGATCAGGTATCATAATTTCAGTTTCACAGGATTTTACAACTATGGCCCATATTCACCGGCCATGGTGCACTTTAAGGAGCAAAATAACATCATACCGCAAAATATAAGAGTCTCCATTATCCATCAATATTTATTTAAGAACAGGCACCTGGTTTTGCAGTCGATGGTGAGTTATGGGTACACCAATATGTATAACCATCACTCTATCAACATAAGTCCGGAACTGTATTATTTCACGAATTCGGGTTGGAGGATAAGTATAAACCCGGCTTATACTTTCTATACATCCAAGTTTTCGACCAATTATAATGACATGCCCTCATATATAGCTGACCAGGATTGGGAATTCCAGCGTTATTCACACGACAACTTCCTTGTAAGTGTGGGTGTAAAAAAAGATTTTGGCATTCCTATTCCAACTACTTATAATGAGTATGCAAATATGGGATTTGTGGCATTTTATGATCTGAATGGAAATAATGTGCAGGATGAAGATGAACCGGGATTAGGAAATATTGTGATCCGTGTAGGTGACTGGAGCATCATTACGAAAAGTAACGGAAGGGCTTCTTTAAATAATGCTAATCCGGGAAACTTTGAATATTCGGTTCTTTCGCTTGAGAACTTAAAAGGATGGTTTCCTATTACCACGGATTCATTAAAAATATTTAAGGACGAACTAATTAACATTCCTTTTGTAAAAGGTGTTAAGATATATGGAAGTGTATATATCGATCAGGAGGATTTAAAACCAATGGAGGATAAAAAATTAGATATTTCAGGAATAAAAATCTCTGCAACTAACGGACATACTTTCAATACACTCACCGGTTCGGATGGTGGATTTGAGTTTTACCTCCCCTTTGGTGAATATACCATTTCGTTAGATGAAAACATCCTGAACGGCAGGTATTATTTAGTACAAAATAATTACAAAGTTGATCTTACCGGACAGGTAGATAACCTGTTTATCACCTTCCATATACTAGAGAAGAAAAGAAAGGTAAAAATTAAACGTTTCGATGAAAACGGGGAAGAAATAGAAGAATAACTTCCGTTAAAAACCTATCCTCTATGATGGATATGAATTGTACCCTTAAAAAGCTATATTTAGAAAAATAATTAGGAATAGTGGAAAGCTGGAATAATGGGAAAATTCTTGTTTCGATAAATCCAACTTACCTTTTCTATTGATATCCAAAGCATCCAAGTTCATGTATCCGGTTTTTTCAATTTTTTAAAATAATTCATAGGGGTATTTTGCTTAATAAGTGTATTTATATCAAACACTGCAAACAAGATGACCGTAAAACAGAAACATAAACTTAAGATTATCCATAAATAATTCAAATTTGAAATTAAATAAACATGTTATGAAAACAAAAAATCTTTTATTCAGTCAGCTAAAGCGTTATTCTCTTGTAATTCTCCTAATTATTGCAATTATCCCAACAGGATGTAATAAGGATGACGAAAACAATGTAGATCCGGCGCCTGCGCCCGAATTGCCACCGACATCTTCATTTGTAATGGATTTTTCGGATTTCCCGGACAATGATACAACTAAACTTAAAGGCGGGTATGCATATACCTACCAAAATTGGTGGTGGGCTGCAACTAATGTAGCTGTTTGGAATGCCGTACTTACTATAACCCTGGTAGTACCTGTAGCTGCATTCTATGAATCATTCAATCACCAGGGAGTATGGGATCCTGGTCTCAACGCCTGGGTGTGGTCATATAATTTCGTTGCCGGTGGAGCAATTCATCTGGCCGAATTGAGAGGTTCCCTTGATGCAGATGGATTAAAATGGGAAATGTATATTTCGAAAACAAATGTGTATAATGACTTCCTGTGGTTTCATGGAACCTCCAATTCAACCAATACAGCAGGTGAATGGCACTTGAATGAAAATCCAAATAACCCGAATGAGTTTCTACAGATTGAATGGAACAGGAATATAACCACTGGTGAGGCTGATATTAAATACACCAATGTAAAACCCGGTGCTCCTGAAAATGGCGGGTATATATTTTATGGCGTCAATAATAACCTTCCATTCGATACCTATTACAATATTTACAGTGCCAATAACGACAATCTAACTGACATTGAATGGCACAGGACTACTAAAAACGGAAGGGTTAGTGATGAGCTTCATTTCGGTGATCCTGACTGGAGATGCTGGGATGAAAACCTGCAGGATATTATTTGTCCATAAGAATTAAACTATAAGCCAATAAAGAGAAAAAGCTCTGAGTTCAAGAACCCAGAGCTTTTTTTCATAGTCGAAAGCTTGTCCAGAAAAATTAAATTTTATATCACTAATATTTAGGACTTACTGGTTCTTATATTTCGAATTTACCTCATTAACATACCAATGGAGCATTGACTCTTTCATTCGGTCATTATTAAATTCCTGCAATAGTATTGGATCATTAAATAAAACCTTTGTTGTTATATTTTCTGAGTTCAACTCAAATATCTCAACTGTATTAATGTCAAAAAAATAATCAATACTTTTATAACGATCTCTACCTCTTTTATACTTTTCAATTGTAAATACACAAAACCTACCAACTGTATTTATCACACAATATCTTTCTTTATAGTGAATATAAATATCTTCTCCATCACAAAATCCCCATAATGGTATTTCCATTTTTATTTCTTTTCCATTTTCATCATAAATATAGGTTTTTTGATCCTTCTCATGTCTATATCGTTGTTCTACCGGTAACATCTTTTCAAGTTTTACAATATAATTTGTATCAGAAGGATCATTATTTTTAAACTCACTATAAGAATAATACAAGCCATATTTAAATTTATCACAATTTAATATCTCAATATTTTCCTGGTTAGTTGTTACCTGGTTTTGTCCAAAAAGTGTTAAGGAATTAATAAAAATTAATCCCAATACTAAATTATTTATTATCATCTTTTTTGAATTTTACATAAAAGTAAATAAAATAAATCTATAGTGTTTCTAAAGCTGTAATAGATAGGGTTTGAGTTATATTAAAACGGTTGTTTAATAATATAAACAACCGTTTTAATATGTTATTAGGCTATAATCTTACTTAAGAAATTTTTTCCAAATAAAATAAACCAACTCTTTTCCTGCTTTGGCATATGCTTCCTGAATTCTAAGACCTGTATCAAAATCATAGCCGCTAGCAGCGCGGCCCGGGGAATTATCAATGGTTATTTTGGCTAAAACATTATCCGGATTGGATGATTCAACAATAATCACATCTGCATCAATGTATGCATTTTGTCTTGATATATATATATTATATCCAGGTTCTGTAAAAGTTGTTTTAAATATTAAAGTGTATTGGGCATCTAAATTTTTGCCGGCCTTAATAGCTACTTTTCTTTTCTTGAACTGGTTATTCATTTCTTCTTCAAATCGTACTTCATATCTTTCTTCTCTGTCAGCAATCCAGGATTTTTCCCATGTATCACCCATACCCGGCTCATCTTCATTATACTCTTTCTTCTTTTTTGCAACATAATCATCCTCATCCACAAATTTCCCAACTCCAAAATCACTGTAATCATACTCCAAGTTAAGTTCACTTATTCCTTTCATAAAGTCACATGAGCCAGATATCAATTTAATTTTCTGTGCTGATGTCATTGCGGATAAACCGATTAACAGAAATCCGATTAAGATAAAATTTACTTTTTTCATTTTTTTTTATTTAATTAAACAATAAGGTTATCTCTAAGCTGATGGTAAAACTAAAACAAATAAATCAACTTTTCAAATTATATTATGCTTATTCCATTAAAAATTGATCCTCCAATTGCCTGTTGGATAAAATCCCATCTTATAGGTTTTATAAATATCTCCTGTTACAACATCTATCCTGTAAAGATAAACATAGGTGTAATTAGCACGGTATTGAATATCAATAGTAGTTTCAATACTGATTTTTTTAAAATTTCGACGCATTCAAACCGAAAGCTTGCCCTTGTATAATCATCGTATCTTACATTGTAGGCATTTTCCCAATCCCCAATGGTTCAAGTTTTCAAGAGCAGATATGTGGGTTAACATGACTTGGACAATCTACTAAACTAGAATAATAAGTGCATAAATATTATCAAATTTTCTCAGTAATGTTTAATTCGGGGCAGTAAGGCGTTAAATTATTAATAAGCTAAAGAATAATGTTTCAAAGGTAGGTATAGTTATGCTATAGAAGATTTTATAATAAGAACTATGAAAATTCAATTAGTAAGTGCAACAAATTAATTTTACTTAACTTTATCCTAAATTATTTCGCTTTAGCTTGATGACCTACAGCAAATAAATAAGGTAGTTTGTAATTTTAAAATCTCTTGGTTACAGTTTTCAAATTGGTATTTAACCAATTATAAAAAACATTAAAATTCGTTTGTAAAAAATTAGTAAGTTTGAATTGTTCAATTAAAGTAGAGCAAATTGTAAAATATCCCATTGGAACTAAAAGTGGTAATAACTTTTCTGATGACTTTTCAGTTGTCATTAAAAATTCTTTAAACGAATCAAGTAATCGAGCTAAAATTATACAAACTACATACTCTGATTCAAAGCAAAAAATACTTAATAACCTTATTGATTCGCAAAGTGATCGTTTGCTTTTATTTACAGTAACAAAGTGAAGAAGTGACTCAAAACCAAATGGAGCGCTTTATGGGACAGAGGTAATCTGGGTTCTTTCAATTGAGGTATTTAACAATATTGGAGAATTACTTGCATCAAATAGTACTGAAGGAATAGACCCTAATTTAAAGAAAAGTCTGGCAGGCTCAATCAAAAAAGTACAAAAGATTGTAAATGAGAAATTTAAAGAGAAGATTGATTTATTATTAGACGACCCTGATATTAAAGAAGCTTTGAATGTAAAATGAGACTTGTAAATTTAAAATATTAGACAAAGATATTACATTTATTAACTTTCCAAGACAATGACTCATAAAGCATTCTGGATATTCATGGGTCTGTGGTACTTATTATTTTTGATTCAGCATGCATCTAGCAACTTTTTTAAACTTTGCTGTCTTTTTAGTTTTTAATTTATCTAAATTATAATAAACTGTTCCATCATCATTCCATGAGATCTTAGTATTTTTCTTATCATCATCAAAAATATATATTTGCACATTAGTAATTAACTTATTTGCAAATTCATTAAGTTGCTCAATATTTATATTGTAGTAAGCCAAAATTGAAAAACTAGTAGGACGCATTTTACCAGTATAATTACCATTAGGGTATATCGTCATTATTGCTTCATCATCGAACTTAAAAATAACTGGATTTGTTTTATGTATTTCGAATTTCTCCCAATTAGTTCCTATTCCTAAACCTAAATAAATGCTATCCTCTGATGATTTACAAAAATAATAAGAATAACCATTTCCTTGGAGAAATAATCTAGAAGGTATAGAATGGAGTACAATTTGGAATGGTTTTGAGTCTGATTTTGTAAACCGTTTAGAACTATATTTCCCTTTATTGAGTTTACACTGGCCATTCCCAATTTCAAATAATAAGAATAAAGCAAGCGATATTAAGATTAATCTTTTCATAGTCTTTTTGTGTTTGTTGTTTATAACTACTGTAAAAAAGCAACTAGCAATTTATTTTAACAAATTCAATTAATTCTTTAATATATAGTACTATAATCCAACAAGAATAAATTTTACTCTTTTCATTTTTTTGTTTTTAATTAAACATTAAGGCCAAATTTAAGTTGATGGTAAAACTAAAACAAATAAATCAACTTTTCAAATTATGCTACGCTTATTCCATTAAAAATTAATCCTCCAATTGCCTGTTGGATAAAATCCCATCTTATAGGTTTTATAAATCTCTCCTGTTACAACATCTATTCTATAAAGATAAACATAGGTATAATTAGCACGATATTGCAAGTCAATGGCAAATTCGATACCGAACTTTCTTTCATTTCGCCGCATTCCAAGCCTGAAACTGGCCCTGGTGTAATCATCGTACCTTTGATTATAGGCATCATCCCAATTGTAGACAACTTCATGCTGTTCGCCGGTTGCTTTTTGGTCATACGGAACATAAGGCCTGCCCCCTGCCCACGTAAACCTTAAACCAAAAATTAACACCCTGGATTTTTTCTTACCAAGCGGAAGTTCATAACCTCCAACAGCATTCAAAACATAATTCCCGTTGAAAGATGTGCTTCTGTTAATACCATCATAGCCTTTATAGTCAGATTCAAATAATGAAGTCGTAAACAGGAAAAAGTAATTTTTATGGATGAACTTTTCAAAAGTCAACTCAATACCGTAATTGTTCCCGGTTCCCTTGTTCACTAAATTGGTTTGCCGGTCAACATAATACTCAGTTCCCTCATTCAGAATAGAATATTGTGGAATATCCTTGCTAACAGGAATATTGTAGAGATACTGGTAGTAGGCTTCCGCTTTAAACCTCAGGTATTCGGAAATCAAACAGTTGTAGCCGAGTATCACGTGCAAACTCTTTGATAATCCCATATTCAAATTATTCAATTCATATTCTCCTTCAGGATTGACTGACTGCACAAAATACATCATCCGGGGTTGCATCTGGCTATGCAGCCCGATTCCAAAATTTATGGTTTGGTCGGTATTAATATTCCATTTCAAGCCGGCCCGTGGTTCGAGTGAACTTGTTGAATTCAGGAAAAGATACTGATAATGGAATCCAAGATAAGTCTCAAATAAATTACTGAATTTATGCTGCCACTGCGCATAACCCCTCAAAAGACTGAACATTTTCCTGGTATCGGTATCAATTCTGTAGTCGCCATGGTGAAAACTGCTGTCGGCATAATTTATATCATATAGATCATAAAAAAAACCAACACTCATGCTGTTCTTAATATCTATCTTTTTGTTCAGCGAGGTGGATATAGCATACTTGATTTCCGATGATCTTTCCCCTGCCCATAAAAAATGATCCGGATCGCTGACACTGAAAGTATCGATTCTTGTATCGACTATAGATCCAACAATAGAAATAGATGTTTTCAACCTGGTAGTTTCATTTATAAAATAATGGTTTGATACTCCAAATGTTCCGATAGAAGAACCCGTATTTACATCTTCACCATGTGTAGGGAAAGTCCATTCGCTTTGATCAAGTTTGGAGTCCAGGATTTTAATCTCACTGATACCACCAATACCAAATATACTAAAGCTACCCATTTTTTTCGTTGGGAAATTTACCTTAAAAGTCAGGTCCTGGTACTGGGCAGTTTCTTTAAAATTAACTCCTAATCGTTCCAGTATATCGATAAAAGAATACCTGTAGGCCGCGAGGTAAGAAGATCCCGATTTTTTCGAGATAGGCCCTTCAGTACCCACTTCCAAACCATTAAATCCCAGTTGTGCCCAATATTCCCTTTTATCTGTATTGCCATTTCGTAATTTGAGATCAAATACACCGGCCAACGCATTTCCATACTCAGCAGGAAAAGCTCCGGTAAGAAAATCAGAATTTGCCAGAAGGTTCGTATTTAATACTGTTACCGGTCCTCCGGTTGTTGCCAAAGCACTGAAATGATTTGGATTTGCAATTTCAATTCCATCAAGGCGGTATTGTAATCCCATGGATGAATTACCGCGAATTACAATATCGTTTCTATTATCGCGGGTTGATACCACACCGGCATAATTGGCAACCATTCGTGCAGGGTCGCCATAACTACCGGCATATTTGTTGGTTTCTTCTACTGTAAATGACCTGGCGCTCACCAATGCCATTGGATTTAAAGGCTGATCTTTTTGGTTTTTAGCGATAATAGTGACTTCTTTGGCAGAAATGATATTTTCCTCTAATTCAACTTTAATAAAAAACTCTTTCGCACTTGAAATTATAAGATTTGTTAACTCCAAAGTTTGAAATCCAACAAAACTCACTTTTAATCCTTGTCTTCCGATGGGTACATTATTAATAAGAAATTCACCATTTAAGTCAGTAACAGTTCCAACCAGGGGATCCGAATTTAAAAGAATAATATTCGCTCCGGGTAAAGACGATTGTGAGTTTTTGTCTACAACTATTCCTTTTATGGTTTGCATAAAATCGTCTTGTCCTGATACAGAGAAAACTGAAACTAAAAAAAAGAAAAGGAATTGGTAACAAAGGATTTTATTTTTGGCCAGATGCATGAAGCGAAGATACAATTAGATTTTGATTTGGGAAAGTTGGGGGAAATTTAACGTATGAGGCTATGGTGCGTGCCGCATTTTAACTACTGTTTTCCTTGATTTGCACCATATTCAAATTTGTAATTATTTCTCTTGATAGCACTAATTGCGGCATGCACTATGAGCCTTTGTTGGCAGCTGGCATTCTATGAATTAAGGATTTTTGATTTCTGTTGATTATATTCATCTTCAGTTAATATTCCCTTTTGTTTTAGTTCATATAGTTTTTCAAGTTTCAACAAAGGGTCATTTTGAAAGTTATTATCTTGATTGTTTGAAATATTAGGCTGATTATTAATCAAGCCTAGAAGGTTGTCAATGAATTTTTTTGATATCTTTTTATCACATTGTTCAACAATTGAATCATTACTGGCGGATGTAATTGAGATTGAACTAAACATTAATCCTTTTCTGTACGATGCTGAAGTCACTTTGTTTAGCGGGATTTCTTCTTTCGTTACTGTTCCAATTATACTTTTCCTGAAAAATATTACTCTTTTATTTGTGGCAATTACTAGACCTAATCCATTTATACTGCGACCATGTATGTTTTTTAGAAATCCTTCAAGCAGTCCATGCAGTTGTTCGTCAGCATGTAGCAACTTTGACAATTCTTTTATTTCCGATTTTGTTGAGCTTGGTTTAAATCCAAAATCTTTATAAAATTTTTTAATGCTATCAATTGTCCACATAGTCGTTTGTTTTTTTGGTTTAATTATTTTGACAAAAATCTCGTAAACTTCCCAGGTAATTATTAACCTTTTCAATCACTGTTACGAAATTGTTTAAATCAAATTGAGCAAATTCCAATGATTTTTTTCCTTTTTTGTTGGTTGGATACCTGAAATTAAAGGAGCCTTTATCAATTTCATCTAATTCAAAAATCAATTTACCAGTATTATTTAATTCATTAATCTCTGTTTTCTCAAAAGCGTATTCAGATTTCATATTACTAACAATAGTTTCCCAAAGGTCTTTTAAACCATGATTTGTATATAATTTACTTTTGTCAAAATAATTTATAATTTCTTTTAACTTTAATTCAATGAAATGTCTTGATAAAAAGAGAATTGGCAAGGTCAGTAACTGCCCATGTTTTACGTTTTTCTTAATATGCTTTATTAATATTTCTAAAGACAATTCAAACGAATGTGAGTACCAACTTAAGTCTTGCCAGTTTGCACCTAAAGCAGAGCTATAAAAGTCGGCTTTAGTTTTAATTAGTGTATCATTTTCATCTGGAAAATCTATTTGAATATTTGTCATTAGTTAAATTTATAATTCCAATTTAATTATATAGTTGAATTTTCTGTCATGCTGCTTGCTGCCAACTTGTTACTACTAGCACCCCTATTCCTCTTATTTTTACTATACCTTCTATTAATTATTTTTTAATCAAATCCGCTAACCATATATAGTCCAGCTAAAAACCCATTTATACCCGTTTACAAACGACAAATAAACATTTGTTGTCGCTTTATTGAAACTACTTCCATCATAATTATTTTACTGCCTTTATAAAAGTTCGATTGTATTTCGTTAACTATATGAGCAAAAATAACAAAATGGATTCAATTATTCTGGAAAAATAAATTAATGGCTAAATTTTATTTTGATGTGCTGGTTAAAGATTTATACTATAGAAAAGTCGTGCACACCATAGCCAATAATAGGTTGAAGGATTTTATTGATGGACCTATTTTTTTGTTTTCAATAACACTTCATTTTCAATGTAAAACCATGAAGTGGTTTAATGTGAATAGCTCCAAGTAATACGGGAGCATAGGCAAAAGGGTGCCATAGAACCCTTGCGGGGTTCAAAATCATAACAAATATTTCTCCTCAAATTCAATCCCATGTTCTTTTAGCAAACTGATATATTCGTCCCTGAAACTTACTTTTTGATGGTGTTCTTTTTGATTTTCTACATATTCAATCAAATTGTCTTTTGCCGAAATTGAGTAAGTAAATGCTCCATATCCATCTTGCCAACCATTGAATTTGGGGAAAATATTTTCAGCTTTAATATAATCGGATGAAGCAATCTTTATATCTTTTATTAAATATGCAACCGCAACAGTAGGATGTATGTGTGTGACAATATGTATATGATCTTCTATTCCGCCAATGCGATATAAATGACATTTTTTATTTTTCAAGATTCCCCAGATATATTTATAGAGACTTTCCTGACCGGATTCTATCATGGTCCGCTCTTTATTTTTTGTGCCGAAAACTATCTGATAAAGAATTTGTGTGTAAGTACTCATTGGTCAATTTTTTTTATTGAACCCTTGCAGGGTTTCTTATTCACTTTTTGCTATTCTTCCCTGCACTTCGTACAGGGCTTTTTATGTTAAATCCTTTCAGGATTATCTTTTAAAATAATAATCAAAAATACTATGGATATTTGAAACAATTTAATGGCCAGCACATCAAAATAAAATTTAGCCAAATTAATATTCAGCTCAGACAAAGTAGATCTTGAAAAACTGTGCGACCGCATTTCGCACAATTCAACTCTGAGCAAGGGTGAAATAAAGAACGTGGTGGAATCGCTGGTGGAGGAAACCATCTTCCAGCTTGAGGACGGGAAAATTGTTGAAATAGGGAAACTGGGCTCATTCAATATAATTCACTTCCTGTTTTTTATATTCTTTCATTTGTTTGGTAGGTTCTATTATTGAGAAACCTCTCCATAATTTGTCGTCAAATTGATCAACATATATTATTTCCATATATTCCTGTTGCTTAAAGCCTGAAAATTGTTTTTCTGAAATCTCAATTTCATTAAGAACTAAATATTCAATCGATTCTTCTGATCTAACTGAGAGATTGATTCCCACTTTTAACTCATTTAATTTTTTATCGAAAAGCAATCTTTTTCTTTTCTTTATTAGAGACAAGTTTCTGTCGATACTGGCATTGGCGCCTGTTTTATAAGAGAAATACTTTAACCTATAGTTACTGTCTTTTTTCTCAAAATATATTGAACCACTAAATTGATTTTCAGTATATCCAACACCTAAAAGATGAATATCTCTGCCGGTTTTATCCGGAGCATATTCGTAATCAGCTCTAATTAATGCAAATGTATTTATAGAAATATACATTCTGCCAAAATATTTCCCGTTGTTATCAGGTGTAAAATCAATTATATATACCTCTTCTCCATTAACGCGGGTTCCTCCTGCAAGAGTGTATTTGTATTTACCGGTATTGTGTAGGAATTCCCATTGATTTTTATTATCCAATAAACTATAATCGAGTTGATGTTCTACTCTTCTGCTAAAGAAAGAAAGTTTTTTTGTTTTTTCATTTAGGGAATCTTTTTCAGGTTTATCATTTTCATCATCCATATCAAGTTTTTGACTGAAAACCCCACTTTTTATTTTCCAATACTCTTTATCTTCAATGTCGGCAATAATATTCTCAAAAACAGATACTAATTGTTCAAGTTCGGCAATATCTTTATCTTTAAGTGATACGGTTCTGATGGGGTCAACTTTTAGTGTAATAGAATCGTCTTGATTTTTAGTAAAATAAAGATATCCTAAGAAATCTGTATAAGACGTAGAATATTTTGGTATTTTTTGTTCAACCAATTCTATCATTTCCCTATTCAATTCGGTAATTGAACTTTTTTTGTAATTGAGGCTAATTTCATCAATATCCGAAATGTATCTTTCACGAATAAATGTCTGCTTTTTACTGGTTGTTCTTTTATAGTTCGAATCCTTATTCTCCAAAACCTTTTTAACAATGGTTACCGGGTCGGGAGGACTTCCAAAAATCAATATTTCGCTCAAATTAATGATCTCTTCTTTTAAGTAAACGACTGAAGAAGTCTCTAATTGACCAATAGTTATGTTTCTGGTTTTATAGCCAATGTATTGAAAACGTAAAGTGTCGGTTTTATCCAAATCCGAAATATTTATCGAGAAATGGCCCTTCTCATTACTAATTACACCTTTATTTTTGTGCAAAACATAAATATTGGCGTAAGGAAGTGCTGTTTGCTTATCTATATCAAGAACTAATCCTTTTAGTTCCTCGTTGAAATAGTTGTTTTTAGTGGTTTCAATAATTGTTGAGTCTTGTGTTGTCTGCGAATTACTGTTAACAATTGATATTAATGTAATAAGTATTGATAATAGATATACTCTTTTCATATTTTCATTTTGTCAAGTTTTATAAATTTGCTTAATTATTAGCTGGCATTTGTATTTTAAATCACCTATCTTTTCAATTGGACAGGCTTTGCTTTGTAATCCAGTGTAAGCACGGATGATGGATTTTTCCATACCCGGCAAACCGGTTTTTCTGATCGTTTCATTCCTTCCTTTTCACTATCAACCGAATAGATATAAGTCCCATCCTTATCCTGAAATTCATAAAGCGGTACAACCATTGGCGATAAATACTGATTCCATAATTCATCCGAACGCTTTCCTGTAAATACCCCGGTATTCCCGTCTTTAATTTCATGGTATTCTCCATTCAGGTTTCCAGATTTTAAAAAGGCTTTTATCGTAAAGGTTTCCTGGTTGGTTGTATCTTTTATGAATAGCTCTAATTGATTATTCTGCAAGAATCCTTTTTCAATTTTCAGATGATCATTGATTACTTTTCCTTTTACCAGGTTGCCATCAGTTTCGAGTTCCAAAGTAAAAGGATAATCATCAACCAGGCATTCCCATGTTCCGTCCAGTGTGTTTTTATCCAATTCAGGCAATCCAAAAAAAAAGCGGATACTCTGCTTTTCTTTGATCTCCTGATGTTTTCACCTGAAGCCTGATTTTACCTTTCTCCTTTTCTGCAAAAACAGGGATCATTCCTTTTACTTCCCTGAAAGGTGGAACAGCAAAAAATGGGATATCTTCAATCAGCTCCCATGCATCCATGGAATCAACCATTTCACGTTGCAGGTAAAGGTAATTTGTCTTATTATTTTTAATCCGATAAACAGGTGCAGGTAAAAAAAGCAGGGAATCACTCAGATCAAGACGGTACATGATCTGATTGTAATCGTAACGTGGTGTTTGTTCAGGATTCCCAGAAAAACTATTGGTATAGGTCCCTTCAAAATAAATCAGCCTGCCGTTTTGCTGATCGAAAAGCGGATGTTGCCCGACATTGTAAAAGGTATAATTGTCGTGGGTAACAATTTTCCGTGCATAAATCCAGGGACCGGTAGGCGTATCCCCTTCTGCGTACCATACCTCTCCCAAATAGGAAGTTCCATTTACCTGTTGCATTATCATGATCCATTTCTTACGGAAATCATTCCAGAATACAGAACCGGAATGTGAGATGATCGGATCTCCGGTCAGGATATCATGCAGGTTTAACCATGTTTCACCTACTTTTAACTCACCTTTTTTCAGGAGGAATTGTTCTTTCCCTGCCCTCAGGGGTTCAGTGTTGGTTTTCCAGCCATAAACAGGGTGGCCATCAGGACCACGGTCAATTTTGATGTGTGTGGTATCATACCGGCTTCCTTCAGTCAGGCAGGTATAGGCTTCGTATGCTGACAGGTCTGTAACATGTTCCAGATCCGCAATAACACGAATCGAATATGGGGTTGAAAAAGAGAAATAGAGGTATTCCTGTCCGTTTACCATTGCCCTGAATGAATGACCGTCCGGGAAAAGTGGGGAATTCAGTTCGAATCGTACAAGAGGTTCAAAAAGTTCGGTGGTTTCATTGAACATTACCAATCCCTGCTCAAAGTATTCTTCCAGATTTTTAACCCTGGTATAGGAACCAATTAGTCTATCATTACCTGATTTGTCTTTTAAAGTTGTTAGCCAGTGCATCCATACAAGACCGGGCCCCTCCAACGAGCACATTTTCTTACTGAATCCCTTGTCATTTACAAAATAGTTCAGTTCCACCCCGATTTCAGGATCAATCCCACCTTCCCAGGGAGGTAGTGAAGTGGCACCCGAAGTAGCAAAATTACCAAGTGGATAGAAAGGATTATCCGTATCGCCCCAGAGCCAGTAAATTTTTCCTTTGAATAATGTTTCAACGAATGTATCCTGGCCCATCACTTTCCCTCTCAGCCGGGGTTGTTTAACAGGAGTCGGGTAACCAACCAGCAGGCTGTGATGATATTGACCCTCCCCTGTAATCCGGTAAAGACGTTCAGCAACATTTATTCGCCTGATTTTTATTAAGGCGCTATCTCCAGGTTTTACCTTCAACGCTATTCCCCGGTATCCTAAACCATCAGCCGGGTATTCATAACCATGACTCTTGATATGGAAGTAAACTTCCTGATTCATCAGGTCCGGTTCGTAAAAAGCGATGATACCATTATTATCTGTGTAATAACTAATCTTATTGTTTGTTTTAAGTTCCACTAAAGGCACGCCCCGACCTGTTTTCTGATCAATGATCCTGAAAGTAAAATACTTATTACTGTCCTGGGCAAAAATTGCAGGCACCTTTATAGACAGGATGCACAAAAGAGACAATATGGAAATCAATTTTGTCATAAAGCTTCTTTTAATTTTAAAAATCTTGATTTAAAGCAAAAAGTGATGTTGCTAATTTGTCCCTAATGTACTGTTCTCTCATACTAAATGCATTTTTTTGCCGATTGTTTACGAGTTTAACAGAGTATCTCGGTGAGGAGAATGACAGCTACCGTGTTGCGTGTAGCTTTCAGTTGCCGATTACAAGGCACTTTCCTGTCAAGCGGTACAAATGTTTATTAAATGCAGAAACGCTAAAAATCGCACTGTCTCGGCAATTGAAGCTACACGCTGTTATAAATAGTCGCATCTTAAAATAATTTTTCTTCAAAAAAGTCATTTAATGTTAGCCTGATTTTATCTTTTGGCATATTGAATATTTTTAATTCACCTGATTTTGAAAAAATGAAAGGTTTATGATTTTCGGGAATATCATTTTTATTTAGGAAAAACTTAAATATCATGCCACCTGCGATAAATGCATATCTCGTTGAATTATTATTTTCAATTTTCTTGAAATTTGTCATGAGTTTTAAAGTAATATCTGGTTCATTCAGAAAATAAAGAATAGTGCAGAAATCTTCTGGGTCTTTAGGGTCTTTATCAAAAAGCATTTTCCTTATACCTTCATTTATCTTTTCACCAAATTTTACTTCTCCAGAGAAAACTCTGGCGGAAATGCTTGCCCTCCAAAAAATAGATAATAAAAAAAGTTTAAATTTTGTATAATCAACATTCTTGAAAAGTCCGTATTCACAGCCTAATGAGGAATCTTTAATATACTCGTGTTGAAACTCAGGCAATTTATAATTACCGTCAAACAATACCTTTTTTGCATAATCTTCATATGCCTGTAAAACCACATTATCGCAATTGGAACATAAAATATTTTGGTCATATTCACCATCTGAAATTCCTTTCGGATTGTAATAAAATCTATTATTTTGAATTCTTGCCACATGAATTCGACCCTGTCCTTTTGAATCAGCCTCATACAATCCTAAATTTTTATAGAGAAAATCAGGTATTATATGAGCCTTTATCAAAGGCTTTTCTTTAAGACAAAGTTTGCATATCATATTATAATCCTTTCCATTACCATTTATAAACGTAACCATTTTTATTTATATAAAACATTCTATAAGCACTATATTGATATGTTTGAGGTGGATTATACGTCGTCGTGGATTGTGTAGTTGTATTCACATTTCCCCAAATATAGTTGTCATATGCAGTTGCTGTCCCATACCCATAACCATTAGTCGTGGTCGTAGATGTGCCTGGTGTTGTATAAGTCCTATTATATGCATAAATTAAAATTCTACCTCCATTACCGTCATCATATACCTGGGTGGGAGGTCCCCAAGAACCAATTAATTCACTGTAATGATGATTCGTCCATGAGTCCATTACTTTGTTGACAGATACGCAACCATTTAATGAAAATATAATCAATATGATTGTTACTGTTTTAACTGTCTGTTTCAAAATTGTCTTTGTTTTCATGCCGTTGTCTTTTTGCGATTATTTATAACGGTTTGAATATGGTACGTTTGGCATTTTAAAGCTCCAAACTTTCAATTTACTACCATATTTATTTCTGTCATTTTAATTTTTAGCACTATTTGCCAAATGCACTATATTTTTTGCTGTGCAACGTTTTTAACGATACTTACTTAAATACTCTTATAAGGCAAACATAGTTTTTTAGAGTTCTCACTTGTTCCTCCAAACCAACTTGTTGCGCATTGCTAATAGATAATTGTTTATTTACATTCAAATTTAAATTAGGAAGCATATTAGATAAGGTTACTAAATAGTTCGCTTTAATTGCATAATTGACATTTTCAACTGTTTGTCCAATAGCATCTTCGTTTAATTTCGACGTTGTAAGTCCCACTATATTACCGTCTTTATTAAATAAAGGCCCACCAGAATTTCCAGCTTGTATAGGTGTGGATATTTGTATAAATCTAACATCATCCTGTATTCCTGTATTGGCATTTATAATTCCATTTGAGACTTTGAAATTATTGCCCATCAATGAACTTAATGGATATCCTATTGTAAATACTTCTTCTCCTATTTTTGTCGATGTTTCAATTGAATACGGAATTTGATTAAAATCAATATAGTTTTCATCTTCGATTTTAAGTATCGCTACATCGTTAACTTCATCAATAAGAATCGCCTTCGCATTATATTTAATTGATATATCGGAATCGTTATTAACTGTGATTTCATAAACAACCCCATCTTTTACAACGTGAGCATTGGTAGCTATGTAACCGTCTTTTGAGATAAAAAAACCACTTCCACTTGACACAAGTGAATTTTCTTTTGAATTCTCATTCTTGGCGGGGTCTAATTTTGGATAAAGTTTTAATAGAAAAGAACTTCCCGATAAATTAAATTCGATTAGACCAGGAGTTTTCGTAAAGGCAACTGTTTCCTTTTTAGTTGTCTTGTCACCCATTATCCAACGCAATGAATAAACATTTTCTATTGCTGAAGGCTCTATATAAGCTTTAACGTCACCTGTTTTCCATTTGGCTTGATTTGATTCAAGTAGAATGACTAAATATAAATATTCAGATTTAACGATTCCTAGTCTGTATTCGTTGTTATCACCAACATACTTGTAAATTCCTTCAACGGGATCAACATTAGTTGTATCGAGATATTCTCTGATTTTTGATTCAGTATATTCAGTTTTAGTAATATTGTATTGGCCATAGCTTAGGCTAACAGTTAAACAAAAGAATAATAAGATTAAACTTTTCATATTTTCTATATTAATAATTGATTCAATTACTCGTTTTTTAATGTTGCACAACCCGTTTTATCCCATACAAATATACTGTTATCCTGTAATATTTGCGGGATAACAGTAATTATTTATTGGATTTAGCAATATAAATTAGATCCCCAGTGCTCTTCCAGATTTGTGATCCTTCCAACTTCCAAATGAAGGAATGAATACCATATGATCCAGCAGACACTTCTCATGGAGAAATCTGGAGCCTATTTACTTCATTTCTATCTATTCCTGGAAAATCTTGATGAATTTGGTCTGCTTTGGTTTTTATTTCTGGCGGCAAAGAATTCTTGTTTTCTTCTTTGTTTTTCCTTTTCCCATTCCTTTTTCTCTTTTTCATTCATAGGCTTTTCGGTCTGCGGAAATGGATTTTCTTTAACAACTTCTATTCTAAGATTTATTAATTTCTCAATGTCCTTAACATAAACATTTTCTTCGGGTTCGCAAAGGGATATAGCAATACCATCTTCCCCTGCCCTACCCGACCGGCCAATGCGGTGAACATAGGTTTCTGCAATATTCGGGATATCGTAATTGATGACATACTTAAGTTTGTCAATATCGATACCCCTGGCAGCAATATCGGTGGCAACCAACACCCTGATAATGCCTGCTTTGAATTGCAACAATGCTTTTTGTCGTTGATTCTGAGCCCTGTCGCCATGTATGGAATCAGACTTGATCTTCTTTTTTTTAAGGTTGCGAGCTATCCTGTCGGCTCCGTGTTTTGTCCTGGAAAAAAGCAAAATCTGGTCAATTTCCTGATCTTTAAGGATATGAAAAAGTAAGTCTTTCTTGTTCGATCTATTGGTATAATACAAATATTGCTTAATGGTTTCAGCGGTTGAAGAAATGGGGCTAACATCCACTTTTTCAGGATTTGTCAGTATCTTTTTCGATAGTCCCACAATGTTATCGGGCATGGTAGCCGAAAAAAATATTGATTGCCGTTTCCGGGGTAATTTGGCAATTATTTTTCTGATGTCATTAATAAAACCCATGTCGAGCATGCGGTCAGCTTCATCCAATACAAAGTATTGAATATCCATGAGGTTTATGTATCCTTGATCCATCAGGTCCAGAAGCCGGCCTGGTGTAGCTACCAGCACATCTACACCTTTACGGAGTGCATCTGTTTGTGAACCTTGCTTTACCCCTCCAAAAACAACCGTATTTTTTACTCCTGTAAATCTTCCGTACGCTGTAAAGCTTTCAGCAATCTGAATTGCCAGTTCACGTGTAGGGGTTACAATGAGTGCTTTTATTTTAGTTGATTGATAATTCTTTTCTTCATCAAGAAAAAGGTGTTGCAGGATAGGAATGGCAAATGCTGCAGTTTTACCTGTTCCGGTTTGAGCGCTTCCAAGCAGGTCTTTTCCGTTCAATAAAATCGGGATAGATTTTACCTGGATTGGAGTTGGAAGCACGTAACCTTCAGTCTTGATGGCTTTTTGTATGGGCTCAATAATTTTTAATTCTTCAAATCGCATAATGCTACTGTTATTTTACCCAAATTAAATTTCAAAAGGGAGAGTCAAAGTGGGAAAGATTTTAAAACTGCGGCAAAGGTAAGCATTCCTATCATATACAAAATAGGCCTAATCCGGATCTTCATAATTCTTGTCAGAACTTATTTGAATAATTTTGATGAGGTGATTGTGTGTGACGGTTACTGCTGTTAGCACACGTAACTATTTAATTCTTATTAAGTCCAAATGCGCGTGAACCAAGTTTTTCTTTCCAATTGGATTCTTTTGAGATTCAAGTAAAAGTCTTTGCTTGCTTTTGTATGGTATAATTCAAGTTCTTTTGAATATTCAGGAACTTTTTTCCCTTTTAATATTTCAATTAGTTCATAAATACCATAAAAAATGGCACTATTTCTTTCAGATCCGAGAAAACAGATGATAAACTTAAAGTTAAGAAATGCTGGTTTGTCCTGAAAACTCTGGTATTCTTCAATTATATTTTTCAAATACATTTCTCGTATATTATCATGGGAGCGTCTTACAAGCAAAACTTTGCCTTGTTTTCTAAGTTCATCAAGTGGTAGAATGTCTTGTAAAAGAATCTGATTATGTTTTGTGGTAACTACATGATTAGCTTGTCTACCTCTTCTTTCGTTATTCTTTTCCAGGAAGGCTTAATAAACTTTTCGCCATCCCACTCAAACGATACTTTATCAAATGTTTCTTTATAAAATACAAGCTTGGATTTGCGGTCGGGATTATGTTCAATAAAAATGAGTTTTTTTTGGTCTAAATTGTATTTTTTAATAAGTTCGGTGGCTAATTTATCAACCCAGCTCGTTACTGAACTTCCGGGATTGGAGTTGTATAATTCAGCGGCTATGATCACCGTATTATTGTTTGAAGTTACGATCTTCAACCCACAAAAGGATGGGACATCCCATAATCCCTTAAACTCGTAGACTTCATCTATGTATTTCGAATCAGTATTCATAGCAAATTGCAATCAATAAAACGATGATTCAGTTACCTCACTACCTTCCTGCCAAAACTTTTTTTCACCAGGTCCTTTCTTGGTGATCTGTAAGTTCCATCGGTCATTTCCCTTTCAATCACTTTCATTAAGAGCCTAAACATTTTCTGTTCCTGGCTTTCATCTTTATAAAAAGTCTCCCATGCATTATAAAACAACTCCTGTAACCTGTCGGGCGACATGTGCTTTGGTTTAAAAACCACCTCACCTGCATTATAGTCATCCCAGTTGTGGTTAAATATCCTGTTTTCTTTTAACAGGTCATCATATGCTTTGGTTTTTGGGAAGGGTGTTAGTATGGTAAATTCAGCCAAATCCAACTCAATTTCCAATAAAAAATCAATCAATCTTTTTATGTCGTCCTCTGTCTGGTTATCCATTCCAAGCAAAATGGTTCCTTCCACAGCTATTCCATGATCATGGTATCTTTTGATCCTGTCTTTAATATAATCCGAAGTATCGAAAACAGCCTGGTAAACATACCACGCTCCTGCCTGCGCCGCCAGGTCAAGAACTTCAGGATCATCTTTAATGGTATGACTGCACCAATTCTTTTTAAAAGGGATCAACGTACGGAACAATTCCTTTTCCCACTCAGTATCCTGCGCAAGTGAATTATCAACGATAAATAACCTGTTGTTTTCAATTGAGTCTAATTCTTCAGCGACTTTATCCATTGGCCTCGGCCTGAATTTTCTCCCGCCAAGGTAAGAAACAGCACAGGGATAACAACTGAATCTACACCCACGTGAAGCATGAAAAAGATCCACCATTTGAACCCCTTTGTGATAGTATAAATCACGGTTAAGGATTTCTCTTTTAGCAGGATTTATCAATGCCGTATCCGGCGGATAGGGCATAAAATTGTATAGCTTTTTTAATTTGTCATTCTTAAAATCTTCAAAAACCTCATCCATCCGGCCTTCAACTTCACCAAGAAAAACACTGTCGGCATGTTCCATAGTTTCTTCGGCATGAAGCATCGTGGAGATACCACCAAAAATAACTTTAATACCTCTCCTCCTGTACTCCTCGGCTATCTCCCATCCCCTTTTGATCTGGGTAGTCAGCATCATAGAAATTCCAACAAAATCAACCGGATCATTATAATCAAATGACTGAACATTTTCATCTATAAATTCTACATCAACATATTCGGGCAAGGCAGCAGCAAAAACAACCGGACCATGTGGAGGCAAGTTAAATTGCGTTTGTCTCTCAAGCTTTTTCCATTTTGGATATATTAATCGAAATTTCATATAGTACAAGTAATAAATCTATTTTAGTTTGTAATTATAGTAATTAAATTGATTGGTCAGCATTTTTCGTATCAATTCTTTTTCATCCTCACTGATCGAATATTTATTCTTTTTATAGGTTTTTAGTTGTGAAACATAAGCTATCACCTTATCTTCTATATCATTCTTAAAATCCATTCCGATTTCTGAATAAATTTTTTTCAATGAATTTACCGGATCTTTTTCAAAGCTTTCAAACAAAACCTCACAAAAACTCCCTTTGGGTAGTTTGGTCAGGTCCTCCCTGATTTTATCAAGCATATTATTCAATACGCCGGCAACATCTTCTATTTTTGGTTCATGCCACTTTCCTTTTAACCTGTTTTGCTTCGCAACTATATTCCACATATTAATGGTGGAGGGTACGACATCAAATGGATGTCTGTGGATATGAATAAACCGGGCCTTGGGAAATATTTCATGTAATAGTTCTATTCTTAGCGAGTGAAAAGGATTTTTTAAAACTATTCGTTTACCTGATTCAAAAGTCAGCTTTTTGCAAAATTGTTTTATAGTATTTGTCCATGAACCTATATCATTGGGTTCGTAATTATCATATCTCTTTAAAAAATAATCTTTCGACTTTGGAAAGATAACATGCTGAAGCGGCGAATCAATTGTTAACTTAAAAAGTGCGTACTCATCCTCTTGTGGTTCATCAAATCCGAGTTTAACATTATCCATGGGCCTGTTTTGCTCCAACATGGCAGTCATAACAGGCTTATAATACTTTCTGGAAACCAAAAAACTATCTGGTACTGATACCTGAAAGACAGACGGTGTTATTAGGTTATCATCAAGATTTAAAAGTTGGTGAAGGTAAGTACTGCCGGTTCGCCAATGTCCGATAATTATAATAGGGTCATCCGGTACGGGATGATCTTTTAATACCTTTCTGTATTTAGCAATTTCCCTACGTTTGAAAATGGAAGCCCACAAAGTATTTTGTAAAAGAAAAAGCGTACGCAGCAGTAATTTAGGATGTAGTGAAATACCATTCCTGATAAATAGCCCGGATAATTTACCAAAACTTGTACCTGCTAATATATAAGAATGCTTCATAAGTATTACTTAGTAAAAACCCAGGGAAGAAAGAAACGAATTGCTCCGCAAGGCAAATATCTGTTTCAGGATCAATTATCTATTTCCTTAATTACAAAATCGGCTATTGTATCAATGGATTCCAAAACACTACGCGACAGGTTTTGATCGCCGATCCTGACATTAAATTTTTTCTGAATAGCCATGATCAGTTCAATACCATCAATGGAATCCAAACCTAAAATATTATCATTTGAAAATAAAGGTACTGAATCGTCAATATCTTCCGGTTTAATATTTTTAATTTTAAGGGTATCCAGTATCAGTTCTTTTATTTCAGTCTTAAGTTCTGCAGTCTGTATATCTTGCATTATTCTTTCAATTTATCATTTAACCAACTTATTGAGATCATTGAAGAATTTGTATTCTTCATCTGCCCGGGCATTGATCATCTCACTCAGTTCCTTCAATCTTTCAGGCCCAAGATCCCGGTTTTTTCCAATTTTAGCTGCAAAGTAAGATATATTTCTCCAATTATCACCAATCTCCATCATTCGTTTCGACATATCCTTTAATCCTTCATCTTTTACAATATCAGCTGCTTGTTGAAGGAAGGTAGCATATAAATACCTGAAACCTGCACCACCTGTTCCCTGGTCTTCAAGAAGTATATTGATCCTCATTATTTCATGAGAAAGATGATCAACATCCCTGGCGATATTGGGCCAATCAGTAACCTTTCTTGCAAATTTGCGCATACCTTTTATTCCAACAATAGGGACGGGCAGTTTAAGCATGTAAAATGCAGCTTTTTTAATCGCTTTTATGATTGCCTTTTCAAAATCAATGTCCTCCGGAATATATTCAGGATAAAATAAAAATCCTTTGGGTTCCATATACCCTCCTGCAAACCTTGCTTTTTGCATGGTGGCTTTTTTAAGTTCTGATTTTTTCGGGTAATAACTGTCACTGATCAGATAACTGCTATCATTCATCCCGATAATATTCACAAAATGGACATTGATATGCACCCTTTGGTAATCGGGCATATAATCCATATAATAAAAGTCCACCTGAACAGCGGTCGGAATATCTATCAAGATTAATTCATGCAGTGCATCTTCACCTTCTTTAGCTGACCTAAACTTTTTTGTATAAAATTTAACACCAAGTCTTTTGGAAATATTGGTTCTTATCGAGCCCGGCCTGTTCCTTACTATAAATGTTGGAAAAGGGAAATTTGAAGACTCAAAATATCCAAAAAATATACCACTGGATAAACCAAAAACCATCGGTTCGGTAATATCAAGCCCTTTATGATTAAGAAGCGAAGTTACAGTCCCCGTTTCACAATGCGCTGCCATTTTATGTTTGAAGTCTATCTCTTTCATTTCTTTGCTTCATCAATTTTGGTAACTACAAAATACGGATTTTGAGTTTCTAAATGTTGGATTGAAAATTTACCGGCGCTATCCTGCTTTGTGATTAAAAGGTGAAAAAAATTAACCAACGGTATATCAAATGCGTCCGCATATCTTTTTAAAACTTTCAAAGGCATTTTTACAAAATTTTTCATTTTGTAATGTTGCTTCAATTTCCTAACACTTATCTTAACCCGGAGTGCAAGATCTTTTTCACCATATTCTTGCATTACAAGGTAATAATAAACCGGGCTGATGTCGCCTTTCTTGAGTTGTTCTCTTAATGCCAGCTCTTGTTTATTCCGTTTTCCGATAAAATCATCGAGATAGTGCTTTGATAAATAAGAACCACTTACGACCGGGCCATACGACGCATCATCTTTCTCAACATAATAAATTAATTGCTGTGGCTCAAAATCAACATACAAATCTTTTTCCTTCATAGTATCAGGATAACTAAATTGCCGATCCTTAAAATTATACTCCCCCGGCTCTAATAAGTCGCAAAAATAAAGGAGTTTTTTTTTATATTCAATAGCTTATCAGGAAAATTAGTAACAATTAAAACATAAAACTACTTAAAATCAATATTTTAGTTATGTAAAATATTCAAAATATTCTATATTAATAATCCTTTATATTTTTACAGCGATATTCAAATCATTATTAGAGATTGTTTTGATTTTGTTTTTAAGAATTATTATAGCGCATTTTTTTGTCAGATGAAGCATTTTTGAGGCGAATACAACATTGTATTTAACGATAAAATGCTAAAATATGGCGGAAGAAGACGCATAATAAAATTAATGGATAAATTCAAAACAGTCTCTTATAATAATCTTAAACAAAGAATGAAGATATTATTGATCAATCCTCCAAGGTCACCCGAGAATAAAATTCTTGAGTCGGCTCCGGATGAGGCCAAACATTTTATACATAAAAAATTGATAGGCCCTCCGCTTGGATTATTGACAATAGCTGCAGCCGTTAAAGATTTTGATGTTACTGTTTTTGATACTAAAGGAGAATATGATTTAGATCTCAATGCCCCGCCTTTATCGGTAATGGTTCAAAAACTACTGGAACAACATAACCCGGATATTGTTGGTGTAACCGTGATTACTTCTGAGTTCTATTTTGGAATTGATATTTTTCAAACCGTTAAAAATTTCAATCAGAAAATATTAACAGTGGCCGGTGGATTGCATACCACTTTGTGTCCCCACGATTTCACCGATCCATCCATTGATATAATTTGTCCTGGCCAGTCAGCCCATATTTTCAGGGAAGTAGTTGTAAATCACGAGAAAAACCTTCCATTTGAATCAGTTGAGGGAATATTTATCAATACACCCAATGGATTGAAAGCTACAAAACCTTTACAGCAAAAGTGGAATGCTGCAGATGAAAACTTTTTAATGCCTGACCGAAATCACCTGGAAAGGTGGAGATCTACTTATACAGTCGGAAAAGCTCCTTACCCATCTACCTATTTGTTCACTTCCCTTGGTTGCCCGTATAGATGCACCTTCTGCTCTATCTGGAAAGAACACCGGGGTTTGTATTTTCAGCGACAAGTTGAAAGCGTTATTGAGGAACTTAAGCTTATTGACTACAAAATTGTGAGGTTTGCCGATGCCAATACCATCGTTAATATTAATTTCATCAATAGACTTTTTGACCGGATTGCTGAAGAAGGCATAAAAAAGGACTATATCATGGACATACGGGCCGATACAGCTGTTGACCATCCCGAATTAATCGAAAAGCTTGCGAAAGAAGGATTGAAAGTTGTTATCTGTGGATTTGAGTCGTTCCGGAACGAGGAACTTAAAAAATATAACAAAAAGTCAGAGGCTAATAAAATTCATGAGGCCATTGACATTTTCCATAACAACGATATTTTATTGAGGGGTAATTATGTTATCCCAAATGATTACAATGAAGAAGATTTTCAGGCAATGTCGGAGTATGCCAATTCCCATCGGGTAACATATGCCGGTTATACAATTCTTACTCCTATGCCCGGAACTACCCTTTATGAACAAACAAAGGATCAGATCATTGACCACGACCTGTCAAAGTATAACTTTTTTAATAGTGTGATGAAAACTGACTTGCCGCTTGAAAAGTTTTATGAAAGTGTGGGGAACCTTTGGTTGATCAAAAAAGGATCGGATATAATTTAGAGACTGTTAACTTTTTACGGGATCCAGGATTTTATCCAACTTGTTCATTGTATATATTTTAAAATCGCCTTTTATAAATTTCCCAATTCTGAAAAGACTGTTTCCGGCTCCGCATTCAATGAATTGATCGATATTAAACCCAATCATTTTTTCCATGGTCTTCAGCCAGTCTATTTTTGAATTCAAATTACTGACAAGTTCAGCATGTATATCCGAACTGGAATTAAAAACCCTCTGATCAAGCCCTGATACGATTTTAAAAGAAGAATCTTTAATTTGAATTTTATCTGAAATATAGTCATCAAATTTTTGCGCAGCACCATCTAAAAAGCTGATATGATAAGGACTTCTAACATTAAGTAAAGATGTATTTAAGGCTCCCTCATTTTTAGCAGCTTCCAGAACTTTTAATATAGCAGGTTTTAATCCCGACAACAGGAATGAATGTTCACCATTGGTATTTACAATTTCTACGCTATCACTATTGTCCTTTAACAATTCACTGATATCTTCCTTCGAAAGGCCAACTATTGATCCCATACCGGTATCCAAATGGGTGGTATTTTCTTTTATCAGATCATAAGCCTTGCCAATTAAGTCAAGGCCCTGGCTAAAGGTTATAGAATGTCCACAATACAGACAGGCATACAGTCCCATACTATATCCGGAAATAAGATCAGGTTGTATTTTACCATTTTCTAAAATATTAACCACCGAGCACCCAAAAATATAACTGATGTACTGGGCTTTCAATTCGCTATCGATAAAAGCATGATCATTAACAGTGAAAGATTTCAGGTCAATTTTCAAATATGATGATGCTTCATTCAGGAATTGTTTAAAATCATTAGAAAAGGCACTTAAAATTTCAGGTTCATTGCCCAAATATTCAGAAATAAAAGCTGGAAAGATAAAACCTGTTGACATAAACTAATTATTACTTCTCAAATTATTAATATCGAGCATATTTGATTTGAAAAAAATTGTTTCAAATTTGCTGCAAAAATAAACTTATATTCCGGTTAAAAAAATAAGGGGATAACACAAATTTCAATCAATAAAGCTTAATCAAGATTTGCAATATTATTTTCATGCTCAATGATAAGCAATTGCATTTGGACAAGTTCACCAATTGTTGCTACAGGATTCTTAACGCTATATTTTCCGATGGTTTTTAATTCTATATCCAAATCATATTTTTCCTTAAAAATCTCAATCAACTCTAAAAACATCAGCGAATCACCATCTAAATCCTTAATTATACTGGTCTGGTCGCTTATTTCAGAAATATCAACCTCACATTCATCAGCAAAGTATTCGTAAACAATTTCTTTCACTTCCTTTCTTATCTGATCCGTTACTTGTCCCATAATTATTAAGCAATACGATTATTGATCCAAATTTTTTTGCAAATATATATAATTTAAAATACCGGAAATAATGTATTTTTACTGACTTTATGAACAGGAAATTTAACATCAAACTGATACTTTCAGCTGACGAGCAAGATCCGCTCCGAAAGAAAGACCCCTTTATGCCGCTTTCACTGGCAATTCTTGCTTCAGTTGCCCCTGAACATAATTATGAATTTATCGATATGCTATGGGATCATCCTGGTTCAATTTATACCAAACCTGCTGACCTAGTTGGAATAAGTTTCAGGATGTCGGCTGAAACTACAGCTTTTCAAATTGCTGATGAGTTTAAAAAAAGAGGTATTAAAGTTATAATTGGTGGACCTCAAGCATCTGCAAATCCTTATGAATCCCTAGCACATGCCGATGCTGTTGCCATCGGTGAAGGTGAGAAATTATGGCCTGTAATCCTTGAAGATTTTTACAATAATCAGTTGAAAGAATTCTATGTTTGTTCACCGGGAAAATTTGAAAGTAATGGGCATTCGGTATTTCAACTAAAACGGTTGCCTGATCTGAAAGGATTGCCTGTTCCAAAAAGGAATCTTTTCAAGCGAAAATACACATTTGACATGGTCTTTGCTTCCCGTGGATGCCCTATTAATTGCGATTTCTGTTCGGTTACAACGCTGTTTGGAAGTAAGTACCGCTTACGGCCTGTTGAAGAAGTTATCAATGAGATAAAAACATTTAAAGGGTATTATTACCTGATTGATGATACAGTATTTGGCAGACCGAATACCTATTCTTATTATCTCGAATTGTATGAAAAAATCTCACAATTAAAGAAAATAAAATTTTGGACCGGACAGGCAAACCTGGATGCTGCTGCAAATGAAAAAGGACAAAAAGTTATAATAAAGGCGGTTGATGCAGGATTTCTTTATGCAGCCATTGGTATGGAATCCATCAATCCCGTTGTTCTGAAAAAAAGCGGTTGTTTTTCAAAAATGGGATTGAAAAAGGATGATGATGTGATTCTTCAAATGAAAAAGAACATTCAGTTTATTCAGGAACAAGGAATCCTGATCTCAGCCTGGTTTGCCATCGGTTATGAAGATGACGATATTGACACTTACTACCGAACCTATGAATTTTGCAAAGAATTGAACCTTATGCCTGTATTCACACCTGTTCGTGCATTACAGGGGACAAAACTTTATAACAGGGTGCTACAAGAAAATAAAATGCAAAACAACAACACTAATGTATCCAATATTACACATCCTGAGATAACAAATGAACAGGTTGTTGAGGCTTTGGACTACGTTGTAACAAAAGGCTATAGCTTGCTTCAAATATTGAAACGGACATTATTTTATGCAAAAAAAATTGCCGGAAATAAAAAAAATTCAATTGGTGATGTTATTCATAAAACTATTTTTGCATTTATCACGCAAATTAGAATAGGCAAGATCACAAGGATGGAAACTGAGAAGTTAAAAAACAAAATCAAATAATCCATATTATGTTTGAATACCACCTTAAAGCAAAAGGATATGAGCTGGATTCGTATAACCATGTGAATAATGCTGTTTACTTAAACTATATGGAGCAGGCTCGGTGGGAGATAATGCGTGATCAAAAATTGCTGGATAAATTACTGAGTTCAGGTAAAAAACTGGTGGTAACTGAAGTACATGTAAAATATATAAGAGAGATCAGGCTTTTTGATGAAATAGCGGTATTAACAACAATAAAAAAAGAAGCACCATATCTCGTTTTTCAACATAAAATAAAAAATAATACAAGTGGTTTGTTAGCTGCCAGGGCAACTGTTAAAACAATTTTGCTTGACAGTGATAATATGCCTGAAGATATACCTGATGATTTAGTTGATCTGACCAAAAGGAAATAGAATTGATGAGTGACAAGAAAAATATTACATGGGAAGTAGATGGTTCATTGGGTATACTGACCTTAAACAATCCCCCCGAGAATTACCTGATCAATCCCGAATTTGTATCAATAGATCAACTCAAATCCTGGTTAAAAGAAAATATTAAGGGATTAATTATAACAGGTGCGGGAAGGCATTTTTCAGGTGGAGCAGATTTATACAATCTGATGGAATTGGCAAAAAATGAAAATGAACTATTTACCAATCTAAGTAAAGGGAATGATCTGCTGAATTATATAGATGATCTTGAAATCCCGGTTGTTGCAGCAATATCTGGAGTATGTTTTGGAGGTGGATTGGAAATAGTTTTATCATGCGATATCAGGATATGTACTGAAAGAAGTATGTTTGCTTTTCCGGAAATAAATCATAATCTCATTCCCGGAATGGGTGGTGTAGCAAGATTAGAGAAATTATCAGGGCAAAAGATAGCCATGGATATGTTGTTTTCAGGAGATATAATTAATGCAAGGAAAGCATTGGAATTAAATATTGTAGATTATGTAATTCCCAAATATGGTTTTTTGGAATTCAGCAAAAACTATTTAAATAAATTGGTAGAGAACCGCCCAATCAAGGTTATCAATATGCTGATGCGCTCTTTAAAAAATTCAAGAGAATTGGAATTCACTGAAGCTGTAAAAAGAGACGTTAAAATGTTTTGCGAGTTGGCTGTTGATGAAGCCAAAAAGCTAAAAAACGAATAGAATTGTTGAAGTCGGGACAATAATTTAAGTATGGCTAAGTATAAAACCCTATTATGGCAAGAACAGAAAAAGATTGGGCATTTGGTACTCAACCGGCCTCCAGCCAATGCCATGACCACTGAATTCTTTTTGGAATTAAATGATCTTTCAACCAATATTATACCTAACTCAAATGTGAAAGCTGTTATAGTTTATGGGAATGGCCGTCATTTTTCTTCTGGCGCTGAACTTGACGAATTGATTTCCGTAATTAACGATAATGTATCAGTTGATAAAAATGGGAATATTTCAGATTACCCCGATTCCATTCAAAATAACCTCGACAGTTTCCTGACTTTTGACAAATGGAAAATCCCGGTAATTGCAGCTATTCAGGGAGTATGCATTGGAGCGGCTTTTGAACTGACTTTATTTTGTCATTTCAGGCTGTGTGCTGAAAATGCTGTTCTCGGCTTACCGGAATCATCATATAACCTGATGCCCGGAATTGGAGGAGTGCAAAAAATTATAAAATTGACTCCTAATGCAAAATCATTGGAACTGGTTATCAAAGGCAATAATTTCAGTGCAGCCGATGGATTAGACTATGGAATAATTGACAGGATCATCCATAGAAAGAAACTTTTGAGTGCTGCTAAAAAGCTTGCCGAAATAGCCGGCACCGATTACAGAAGATTCAATAAAAAGGAATACTTAATTGAAATGGATAAATTTGTCGAAGAAAAAAATCAGTTAAATGGCAGAGGTTGATACAGGCATAAAAATCAAGATGATCGGAACAGGCTCATTTTTACCGGGAAAGCCGATATCCATTGAGGAAGTGGATGATTTTCTGGGAATGCTCGATAATGCACCGGTTAAAATCCAGAAATGGCTGAAGAGAATGAAAGGATTGATGAAGGAAATGCTCGAAGTTGAGAATTACTATTTTGCCATTGATCCTATTACACATCAATTTACTGAGGATAACATTACAATGTCAGTAAAAGCGGCAAAAAATGCACTTGATTTTGCAGGATTGAAAACCGGTGATATCGACCTGATTGTTTATGGCAGCGCACACCAGGATCAGATGCCCACAGCATCAGTCAGAATTCAGGAGGCTTTAGGAATTGAAAAATGCGGGGAAATTTCTGTCCATGCCAATTGTACCTCTGCTTATAAGGCTCTTTTGGTTGCTTATGACATGTTAAGACTTGGCAGGTACAAAAATGCACTTGTACTTTCTTCCGGAATATCATCTTCAGAATTAAGGGCAGAGTATTACAATCAGCCATTGGTAACAAAGGAAGAAGTTTTCCTCAGGTACTTCTTGAGTGATGGTGCAGGTGCATTACTCTTACAAGCCAATCCGGAAAATAAAAGCGGACTATTCATCGAAAATGTAATAATGGAATCAGTGGGTGGCAATAAACCTGCAGCCATGCTGAACAAACGACCGGCATACTGGATGAACCCAAAAGAAGAATACGAAAAGGGATACCATCATCTGGCACAGATGTTCAATGAACAATTACGCATACATTTTAATGAGGACGGAGGATCGGTGTTTTATAAAGGATTGAAGCGGATGATAGACAATTACAAGATCGATATTGAAAAAGTTCGTTTTTTTCAGGTTAATTTCCCCTCAAAGCATATTTCGGAACTGGTGATGGATGAATGTGAAAAACTCGGAATAAATAGAGATAAGCTTTACACCAAAATGAGTACAATGGGTTACATCGGGCCTCCTATGGTTTTTGTGTGCCTCGACAAGATCATGCGGGAGGAAAAACTGCAAAAGAATGATTTAATACTTAGTTTTGTTACGGAAGTGAGCAAATTTATGCAGGCTGGATTTACAATGAAATATTATTAACTGAAGTTTCGCACTAACGCGTAATTTACAGTTATTGTGTGTATTAATAAAGAGTAAAAAATTAATATGTTACTAAATGTCAACATTTTGAACCATCCATATCCTTTTGATTTTTTCTTTGAGAAACTCTGTGTCTTCTTTGTGCAACTCTGTGTAACAGCCTTGCCCGTCCGGTCAGGCGGGTATTTCACTTCCAAAGGAATGCCCTTGGCAAAAGTGCCACAAAGGAGACACAAAGAGACACGGAGAAATTTTACATATGTAAAACAATAAATTTCTAACAAATTAAATGTTCGGTTTGTGAGCCAGAATAATAATTATAAATACAATCTTCTCCTGATCAATCCCAAGCAAAATTTTATGCATTTCGGAACCCAGATCGAAATGACAAAATTACTGGGTAAAAAAACAGCTTATACGTCACTTGCTCTTCCCATTATTGCTGCTCTTACACCAAAGTACTACAATGTCCGCATTGTGGATGAGTTGATCAGTGATATTCCCGAGTCGTTCAAACCTGATCTGGTAGGTATCAGTACTTATCTTGCATCTTCTGAAAGGGCTTACAAAGTGGCCAAAAAATACATGGATCAAAACATACCCGTTGTTTTTGGCGGGCCGTATGTTACTTACAAGCAGGAGGAGGGGAAAAAACATGCCACCAGCATTGTGGTTGGTGAAGCGGAAGGTTTATGGGAGCAATGTCTCAAAGACTTTGAAGAAGGGAAGTTGAAAAAAGTATATTCATCTGATACCAAAATTGATTTTAAATCAAATGTAATCCCCCGTTGGGATCTTATTGACACCTCCAAAATAATGTCAGTAAGTGTTCAAACCCGTCGTGGTTGTCCGTATAAATGTGAATTCTGCCTTGTATCACAAATGTTCGGCAGAAAGGTAAGATACAGGAACATCGATAATGTTATTGAGGAACTGGAA
Source organism: Bacteroidales bacterium (assembly GCA_030596605.1). Classification (GTDB taxonomy): domain Bacteria; phylum Bacteroidota; class Bacteroidia; order Bacteroidales; family JAADJA01; genus JAADJA01. Next base: position 3,470 of record JAUVJI010000001.1, on the reverse strand, counting down.
TCATTGCCCATTAAAAAAGTCATTTTTGTAGATGATAATTTTATTACCAATAAAAAATATACGTTTGAACTTCTGAACAGGATGAAACCGCTGGGACTTTCATGGATTTGCCAGGCCAGCCTTGATGTTATTCACGATGAATTACTCCTGAAAGCCATGGCTGATGCCGGATGTATATATGTTGTCTTAGGATTCGAATCGGTAAACCCGGAAAGTCTGAAAGAGACCAAAAAGCTACAAAATACGATCACAGAATACAAAGAAGGCATCAATCGCATTCACAAATTGGGGATGATGACATATGGGTCTTTTATTGTCGGATTCGATAACGATACGCTTGATGAGTTTGACAATATTTACAATTTCTCTATCGAAGCAGAATTGCCTTATGTCATGGTCAGCCTGCTTGGTGTAACTCCGGGCACCGAACTTTTCGCCAGGATGTCGAAAGAAGGGCGATGGGTTGATGCTAACAGGAAATACAGTGGCGGCATGTTCCCGGTACTCCATTACTATAATATGTCCCAAAAAGAGATATTCGTAAGGTATTTAGAAACAATGGAAAAGTTATATTCATTTAAAGCCAACTACGAAAGATCAATCAATCTTCTGAGGAAAGGATATTTTACGCGGGAAAACAAAAGTGATCCGCCATCGCTTGGTTTAAAAATAAAAACGACCATCCTCATATTAAGGGAATATGTATTCTCCAAAGATGCCTGTAAGAAAAAATTCTTTTTTGCGATTTGGAAGTTGATCAAGCAAAAGAAACTTTCGATAAATACTGCTGCACCCTTACTTTTATCAATGCTTGGCATGCATAAGCATATTGAGAAATTAAAAGCCAATAAGGATGAATACTTATCTTTAATTGCAAAAGTAGATAAAGGCCCCTGGAAAGATCATAAAAAATCTGACACTCAAAATGTAGCCTGATGATCAATAATATTGGTATCATAGGTTGCGGTAAACTGGGAATTGATATTTTTAATTATTTAAGTGGTTTTCCATTTCAAATCACCTTGGTTTGCAAATCATCTGAAAAGGCTGATAAACTTAATAGTACATGGCTCAAAAAGCAGAAGAGATCATTAAAGCACGGATTACAGAATCAAAACTCTTATAATAACAACTTATCCCGAATTAGTTTCAGCACCGAAATAAAAGACCTTTTCAACGTTGATCTCCTGATAGAAAGCATTACGGAAGATATGGGTCTCAAATCAGAATTATTTAAAGAGCTGGGTGGTATTATTTCAAAACAAACTCTTTTTGTATCCAATACATCCTCCATTCCACTTGCTAAAATTGTCCCGTCACAACAACGTTCAGATAAATTTTTCGGTTTACACTTTTTTTACCCTGTTTCGCTTAAAAACCTTGTAGAATTAAACATTACTCATAATACCAGTCAGGAAACAATTGAAGCTATCACAGAATTTCTGGATAAAATCAATAAGTTCTATATCGTACTTGGTGAAGATAATAATTATCTCATCAATAAACTTTTCATGAAGGTCCAGGCGGGGGCTTTCAATCTTCATATTGAAGAAAATATTCCGATAGAAGATTTGGATGAACTGGTAAAAGAAATCCTGTTTCCAATCGGGATTTTCGAGTTATTTGACCAGGTGGGAATTGATGTAATTTATACATCCGTTTTAAACTATACCCAAAAGATGCCTGATAAAAGCTTTTACCATCCCTGGCTTTCCGGAATGAAAAATCTTCTAAATAATGGCAACCTCGGGGTAAAATCGGGAAAGGGTTTTTATGATTATACATTACCACATCTTGATAAGAAAGAGATATCACTCCAGGGTCTGCAAAAAAACAACATCTCCAATAAACTTTATGAATACTACCTGGAACCTGTTTTTGAAGCAATTAATTCTGGTCTATGCACCAAAGAACAGATTGAACACATTGTAAAAGAATACATGGATTGTGACAAGAGCCCATTTATGCTGGCAAAAGAAATCGGGTATCAAAAATTCTAAAATTATTCTTAATATTGCCGATTGAATTGTAACCTAATTTTCAATAATTTGTTACATAAGAATTGATCACATTTTTGTTTGAATCAACACAATGAGTAATAAGGTTCTGATAACAGGTGTAAATGTTATTTCTTCTCTGGGGCTTGACTTGCAGACCAACTGGGAAAATCTGCTCAATGGTCAGAGTGGGGTGAAGAAAATTACCTTATTCGATCCTTCCGATCTTCAAACGCAAATTGCTGCGCAGGTACCTGATGGATTTGAGCAATATTCCACAGAAAGGATAAAGAAAAGGCTTGCCCGGCAAATGACCAGGGTAACCCGGATGTGTTATGTGTGTGCCAAAGATGCTGTTGAACAAAGTAATCTCAACTTTGAAGATCTCGATAAAACAAGATGCGCTGTTATACTTGGCGTCGTGAATACAGGTAACTCTAGCGTAGAGAAAGGAACCGATCTGAAAAATGTGATCCTCAAAAATATGAACAATGCCATGTCGGCATGGATCTCTTTGGAGTATGGATTAAAAGGCCCGAACTATACAGTTGCAACTGCTTGCTCATCTTCGGGATATGCCATGGGACTGGGATTCGACCTGATCAAAAGCGGGCAGGCAGATGTTGTGATCACAGGCGGGGCCGATTCCATTATCAATCCTGAAGAGATTGCCGGATTTAATGAATTGTATGCATTATCCGTTGAAAATGACCCACCGGAAAAAGCCAGCAGGCCATTTTCAAAAAATCGTGATGGTTTTGTGATTGGTGAAGGAGCAGGGATCATCATCCTTGAATCGGAAAAATCTGCTAAAACCCGAAATGCAAAAATCTATGCTGAATTGGCCGGATACGGAATGTCCAGCGAAGGATATAACATCATGGCCCCGGAGAAAGACGGAGAGGGCATGGCATATACAATAGAGCTGGCTTTGAAAAACGCAGGCATCGATAAAAACGATGTTCACTATATTAACGCTCACGGCACCTCCACCACGCTGAATGACAAGTATGAAACCCTGGCCATTAAAAAAGTTTTTGGAGATCACGCATACAAAATACCAATCTCCTCCAACAAATCTATGATCGGTCATACCGTAGGCGCTGCTGGAGGTATTGAAGGAGCCTTTACGGTTTTAAGTGTTTTAAATAACAAAATCCCTCCTACCATCAACCTTGATGAAAAAGATCCTGAGCTGGATCTCGATTATGTTCCAAATGTTTACAGGGAAAAAGAAATTTTAATCGCTCTTTCCAACTCATTTGCTTTTGGGGGGCATAATGTAACTCTTGTATTCCGGAAATACTAGGTTCTGAGTTTAGGGTTCTGCGTTCAGGGTTCAAAAACTGTCCATGCCTAAATAGCGTTGACCTTTTTTACTAATCTTTTTATATAGTTTACTGGTGTGTATCCATTTAAAGCACTATGTGGTTTATCATTATTATACATCCAAACTGCTTTTTTTATTGATTT